>JAYWAX010000544.1:0-9729 GCA_043782125.1 Acetobacteraceae bacterium
CGCCTACGGCACCAACACGCGCATGGGCGAGGGCGAGTGGATGGTGGTGGAGGCCGACGAGAGCGACGGCAGCTTCCTGCGCCTGCCCGCCACCATCGCGGTCGTGACAAACATCGACCCGGAACACCTGGACCACTGGGGCACCGCCGAGGCGATGACGGCGGGCTTTGACCAGTTCGTCCAGAACATCCCGTTCTACGGCTTTGCGGTGCTGTGCATCGATCATCCGTCCGTGCAGCAGATGATCCCGCGCCTGTCGGACCGGCGCGTGATCACCTACGGGTTTTCGCCGCAGGCCGATGTCCGCGCCGACAAGGTCAATCCGGACAAAGCGGGCTCGACGTTCGAGGTCGTGGTGACCGACCGTATCCGCAATCGCTCCCGCCGCATGGGTCCCTTCCGCCTGCCGATGCTGGGCGCCCACAACGTCCAGAACGCGCTGGCCGCCATCGCTGTCGGCGTGGAGATGGAAATCTCCGACAACGTGTTGCGGGACGCCTTCCTCGGCTTCAAGGGCGTCAGCCGCCGGTTCACCCGCACGGGCGAAACGGGCGGCATCACCGTTATCGACGATTACGGCCATCACCCCGTGGAAATCGCCGCCGTGCTGAAAGCCGCGCGTCAGGCCGGCGCGCGCGATGTCGTCGCCGTCGTCCAGCCGCACCGCTTCAGCCGTCTGCAATCGCTGTTTCCGGATTTCTGCGCCTGCGTGAACGACGCGGGCACTGTCATCGTCGCCGACGTTTACGCTGCGGGCGAGGCCCCGATCCCCGGCATCGACCGCGATGCGCTCGTGGAAGGCATGCGCGCGCGCGGCCACCGCAGCGTGGTGCCGCTGCCCGCCCCGGCGCGGCTCGCCGAAATGGTCCATGCGATCGCCAAACCCGGCGATTACGTCGTCTGTCTCGGCGCCGGTTCGATCACCCAATGGGCCGCCACGCTGCCCGCCGAGCTCGCGGCGTTGCAGGCCGGCACACGCCGCGGCCCCCCGCCATGACGCCCCGTGCCGTCGCGCCCCCTGCCATGACGCCCCCTGCCATGACGCCCGCTGCCACGACGGAGCCTGCCCAGACGCCCCCCGCCAAGACGCCCGGTGCCATGACGCCCGCTGCCATGACGGAGCCTGCCGCCGGGACGGGCATCGCTCGCGTCGAAATACACGCCCGCGACGCCGGGTTGCCGCCGATCCGAGGCCGCGTGCAAACCAACGCGCCGCTCGCGCCGGTGACCTGGTTCCGGGTTGGCGGCGCGGCGGAGTTTCTGGTCCGGCCGGCCGATGCCGGCGACCTCGCCGCGTTGATGCGGGACCTGCCCGCGACCATGCCCGTGCATGTCATCGGCGCCGCGTCCAACCTGATTATTCGCGACGGCGGCCTGCCAGGTGTCACCATCCGGTTGGCGCGCGGCTTTTCGGCCATCGTCATCGAACCGGACGGCGTCATCGTGGGCGCGGCCGCGTTGGACCTGACCGTCGCCGAGACCGCCGCCGCCGCCGGTCTGACCGGGCTGGAATTCCTGTCCGGCATCCCCGGCAGCATCGGCGGCGCCGTCGCCATGAATGCGGGCGCTTACGGCGGAGAAATATCCCATGTCTTGTCATGGGCCGAGTGTGTGACGCGCGACGGCGAAAAACGCCGCCTGACCTCGACCGACCTGGCCTTCGGCTACCGTCATGCGAATGTGCCGCCCAGTGGCGTCATCACGCGGGTCCGGCTGGCCGCGAAACCCGGCGCGACGCCGGTGATCGCGGCGAAGATGGCGGAAATCCGCGCCTCGCGGGAAGCCTCTCAGCCCATCCGCGCCCGCACCGGCGGGTCCACCTTTCGCAATCCCGATGGGATGAAAGCCTGGGAACTGATCGACGCCGCCGGTTGCCGCGGTTCGATCCGTGGCGGCGCCGCCGTGTCTGAAAAACACTGCAATTTCCTGATTAACACCGGCACCGCCACCGCCGCCGATATCGAGGGGCTTGGCGAGGACGTCCGCCGCCGCGTCAAAGCCGCCACCGGCGTCGATCTCCATTGGGAAATCCGCCGCATCGGGGTTCCCGCCGCCACATCGGAGACAGGCATATGACCAGAGTCGCCGTCCTCCACGGAGGCATGTCCAACGAACGCGCGGTCAGCCTTTCCTCCGGCCGTCAGGTCGCTGCCGCTCTGCGCGAAGCAGGGTTCGCCGTCGATCTGATCGACGCGACCGCCGATCTTGCGGCTTTGCTCGCCGCGCTGACGCCGAAACCCGACGTTGTGTTCAATGCCCTGCATGGGCAGTTCGGCGAGGACGGCGCGATCCAGGGGATCCTCGACTGGCTTGGCATCCCCTATACCCACTCAGGTATCCGCGCCTCGGCGGTCGCGATGAACAAGGAAGCGGCCAAGGCGATGTTTGCCGCTGCGGGCCTGCCGGTGGCCAGGGGCGCGGTCATCCCGATCGAGGACCTTGCGGCAGGCGATCCGATCCTGCTCCCCTACGTCGTCAAGCCGGTCAGCGAGGGGTCGTCGGTCGGGGTGTCCATTGTTCGCCAGGGCGACAACCGGCGGGCCGAAGTGGTGCGGGCCTGGCGTTACGGTCCCACGGCGATGGTCGAGGAGTTCATTCCGGGCCGCGAACTGACGGTCGGCGTGATGGGCGATCGCGCGCTGGCGGTCACCGACATCATCGCCGAAGCGGGTGTTTTTTACGACTACGAATCGAAATACGGCGATGGCGGCTCCCGCCACATCGTGCCCGCCGCGATCCATCCCGATGTCTATGCGCAAGCCATGGATGTGGCCTTACGAGCACACAAGGCTCTGGGCTGCCGCGGCGCCAGCCGCTGCGATTTTCGTTACGACGACACACAGGGCGAGCCGGGCCGGCTGGTGCTGCTGGAACTGAACACGCAGCCGGGCCTGACGCCCACGTCGCTGCTGCCGGAGCAGGCCGCTCATCTCGGGATCGATTTTTCCCGGCTGTGCGCCTGGATGGTCGAGCACGCGACATGCAGGCAATGATCGCGCGCAGCGGCGGGGCGACCGCGCCCGTTCCGGTCATGGTCCGGCTCGCCCGGGCCATCGGGCGCGGTGCCGGACGCGACGAAGCGGATATCGATCCAGCGGTGCTGTGCCGGTCGCGGGGCCGTACCGCGCCCGATGGCCCGGTCGAGCCGGGCCATGACGGGGTGGGCGATGACGGGGTGGGCGATGTCGGGCGGATGGCCGCACCGTCCCTCGCGGCCGCCGCCATAACGGGAGCGATCTGACCATGGCCAGCCGCCCTCGCATGCCGGTGAACGACCGTCCCCCGAAATGGAAGCTGTTCCTGCGCCGCCAACGCTGGACCATGCGTCCCATCGCCTGGTCCTGCGCCGCTCTGGCCGTGTTCGCCGCCGGATCGATCCTGCTGCGCAACGCTCAACCCGGCGGCACCATCTCCGCCGCGCGCGAATGGATCGGCGGCATGACCGCGGACGCGGGCATGCGGGTCAACGACATCGTCATCGAAGGCCGTGCCAACACGCCGGAACCCATCCTGCTGCTCGCTTTGGGTGTGCGCAAAGGCGATCCGATCGTCGGTTTTTCGCTGGAACGCGCCCGCGCCGAAATCGAGAAACTTGCCTGGGTTGGCCATGCCACCGTCGAGCGCCGGCTGCCCGGCACGATCGTCGTCGTGCTGTGGGAACGCCGCCCCTTCGCCGTTTGGCAGAACCAGGGAAAATACGTGCTGATCGACCGCGACGGCCAGCAGGTGACGGAAGAAGAGGTTTCCAGGTTTCGGCATTTGCCTTTGATCGTCGGTCCCGGTGCGCCCGACGGCGCCCGCGTGCTGCTGGACCTTCTGACCGAACGGCCCGCGATCCAGTCGCGCGTCGTCGCGGCGATGCGCATCAGCGAACGCCGCTGGAACCTGCGGATGAAGAACGGCACCGACATCCTGCTGCCGGAAGGCCACGAGAAAGAGGCGCTCGACCGCCTGCTGACGTTGCAACAGGACACGGCGTTGCTCGACCGTCCTTTGGCGGCGATCGACATGCGCCTGGCCGATAAACTCGTGCTGCGACCGCGTCCGGCGGAGACCGGCAAGCCACCGCCGCCGCCCGTCGCGGCGCCGAACAAACCCGCATAGGAGCGTGCAGCGATGAACGACATGCCGCACCGGATATTGGGACACGATACCGGACCGCCCGAACCGGATCGCGCCCGCCCGCTCCGTTCGGGCACGTTTGGCGTGCTGGATATCGGCACGACCAAGATCGCCTGCCTGATCGCGCGGGTCGACAGCGACGGCGAAATCCGCGTGCTTGGCTGGGACTGGCGTCAGGGTCTTGGCATTCGCGGCGGCAGCATCGTCGATCTGGAAAAAGCCGAGCGCGCGATCCGCGCCTGCGTCGGCCAGGCGGAGAACATGGCCGATACAAGGCTGCGCGCGGTCACCGTCAACCTGACCTGCGGCCAGCCGGATTCGCGCATTTACAATGTCAAATGGTCGCTCGATGCGCCCGCCGAGGGCCGTCCGGTGACCGATCGCGATGTCCGCGAGGTTCTGCGCGAGGGCCGCGAACTCGCGCGCGTCGAGGGCCGCGAACCGGTCCACGTGATGCCGTTGAAATTCTCGCTCGACAACACCGATCATGTCGTCGATCCCCGCGGCCTTTACTGTTCTATTCTGGACGCGCGCCTGCACCGGATCGACGTGTCGTCGTCGGCTCTGCGGTCGTTGGAAGCCTGCCTGCAACGCTGCGATCTGGAAATCGAGGCGATCGTTTCGGCGCCGATGGCCGCCGGCCTGTCCACGCTGGTCGACGACGAGCGCGAGATCGGCGCCACCGTCATCGACATGGGCGGCGGCACCACCAACGTCGCCGCCTTCTTCGAAAGTCAGTTGATCCACACCGCGCAGGTCCGCATGGGCGGGCTGCACGTCACCAGCGACCTCGCCAAGGGTCTGTCAACGCCGCTGGCGCATGCGGAGCGGCTGAAAACCCTGTGGGGCAACGTCGATACCAGCCCGGACGACGACCGCGACATGCTGCCGGTGCCGCGGGTGGGGGAGGCGGACCATCACCTCGCGAAGGTGCCGCGCAGCATGGTTGTCAACATCATCCGGCCGCGGATCGAGGAAACCTTCGAACAAATCCGCGACAAGCTGGCGGAATCGGGACTTTCGGCGGCGACCGGGAACCGTATCGTTCTGACCGGCGGTGCCTGCCAGTTGCCCGGTTTGCCGCATCTCGCGTCTCGCATTCTGGGCCATGACGTGCGTGTCGGCCGCCCGATGCCGGTGCGCGGCATGCCAGAAATCTTCACCGGTCCCGCCTTCGCCACCGTCACCGGCCTGCTCGTCTGGGCTGCCGGCGAGGGCGGCGCCTTCCAGGACGCCGATCCGGGCCGCGCCGGACGTGCCAACTGGTTCCATAGATTCGTGAACTTCATCAGAGATCGCGTCTGATGGGCTGTAGCGAATCCGTTTCACCGTCCTACAAACACATTGACCGTCGTCCCGTCATCCCGGGGAGGATCTCCACATGACCTTGAACCTGAACGCGCCGCAACTCGTGCATACCGACTTCACACCGCGCATCACCGTGATCGGTGTCGGCGGCGGTGGGACCAATGCTGTGGATAACATGATCGCCGCGAATCTTCGTGGCGTGGACTTCGTTGTCGCGAATACGGACGCCCAGCAGTTGATGCACAGTAAGGCGGACCGGCGGGTGCAGTTGGGCCCGCATCTGACGCAGGGTCTTGGCGCGGGCGCGAAGCCCGACGTTGGGCGCGCGGCGGCGGAAGAGGCGGCGGACGAGCTGTATCGTCACCTCGACGGCACCCACATGGTGTTCATCACCGCGGGCATGGGCGGCGGCACCGGCACCGGCGCCGCGCCGGTCATCGCGCGCATGGCGAAGGAGCGCGGCATTCTGACGGTTGGCGTCGTGACGCGGCCGTTCGGGTTCGAGGGCTCCCGCCGCGCCCGGGCCGCCGACGACGGCATTCTGGAGCTGCAACAATACGTCGATACGCTGATCGTCATTCCGAACCAGAATCTGTTCAATATCGCCAGCGAGCGCACGACCTGGAAGGAGGCCTTCAAGATGGCCGACCAGGTGCTGTACATGGGTGTGCGCGGCGTCACCGATCTGATGATGGTGCATGGCCAGATCAACCTCGACTTCGCCGATATCAAGACGGTGATGGCCGAGATGGGCAAGGCGATGATGGGCACCGGCGAGGCCGAGGGCGAAGACCGCGCCAAGCGCGCCGCCGAGGCCGCGATCAACAATCCGCTGCTGGAAGAAACCAGCATGGCGGGGGCCCGTGGCCTGCTGATCAACATCACCGGCGGCGACGATTTGACGCTGTTCGAGGTCGATCAGGCCGTCAGCACCGTGCGCGATCAGGTGGACGAGGAAGCCAACGTGCTGTTTGGTTCCGCGACGGATGAGTCATTGCAGGGCCGTATCCGCGTGTCTGTCGTCGCGACCGGCATAGACCAGCCGCGCGAACAGGACATGCCGCGCTCCCGGCTTTACGCCGTCGGCGGTGGCTTGCCATTCGCCGAGCCGCGTCCGATTCCGCTGCCGATGCAAAACGCGATCCAAATGCAAGCGCAGGTGGCGGAACCCGTCGCGATGGGGATGGTTGCGCCGATGGGTTTGCATCAGCCGGCGTCCAACGTTACCGCGCTGCGTCAGCAGGCCGCTTCGCAGGTCCAGGAGCGGGTGGTTATTCGCGATCCGATGCCGCTGATGGATGAACCGGTGGTGGAGCAGGCGCCGCGTCCGTTGCCGCAGGTGCCGCGGACGAAGCAGCCGTCGAGCCTGTTTTCCCATGCGGCACCGGCCGCGATGCCGGCGCAGCCCGCGACCGAGCCGGTGACGCGGTCGCTGTTCCAGCAGGCAACGGGATTGTTTCGCAGGCGCGCGGTTCAGACCCCGGTGGTGCCGGAGCCCGTGACTCGCCGCCGTGAGCCGGTGGCCGAGCCGGTCCAGCAGGCGGCGCATGAGTTGCAGGTGGACGCGGATCGCGCCGCCGATCGTCGCGCGGGCGTCGCGGATGATAGCGGGATTGAAATTCCCGCGTTCCTGCGGCGGCAGTTGTCTTCGTCTTAGTCGGGGCGGCCACCTCTCCTCGTCATCCCCGGGCTCGTCCCGGGGACCGAGAGCGGCACACCGTACGAAGCTGAAAAACCAACGTGTCCCCTATGGAGTCGCCGCCGTTGATTTCAGCGCATAAAGTGGCAAGCTCGGTGCCGGTCAAGGGTTAACGATGCGCTGATAGGGTGGGATGTAACGCTTGGAGCATCTGATGGTAAATAAGGTGTTACTCGCTTTGAGCGCGCTAATTGTCGCGGTTGCATTCCCTCGACCCGCTGCGGCTTGGTTTGATACTGCTCAGCTTCAGAGCGTTTGCGAAGCGGGTTTACAAAATCCATCCATAGACAATGCCAAGTACGCCATGTGCACGGGGCTGGTGATCGGTATATTGACGGCGGATTCTATGGAAAAAAGCATCATATGCGTGCCGCCAAATCTGGACACCAAAACCGCACTCAAAGTGTTTGTTGCTCGTGCAGCGGCAGAGCCTGATAAACGGATTGACGGGACAATTACGCTCTATCGTGCATTCGCAGAGAAGTATCCCTGTCGTTGATAAAACAACCCGGTGGGCAGAGGGGTAAGCATATAGCGGTGATTCGCAATCACCTTGGGGAAATTCTGTGCGACGGATTCCATGCTACATCATACATCGAATTTTTAGATGAGAATAGAAAAAGGAGAATTCATTCGGTATCGACACATGACACTCCCAACAAATGCAAATTTAACTGCATCGCTTATGCGTTGGGTATCTTCTCTCTCGATGGGTATCTAAGTATCGAAGGATTGAAACTGAACACCGCTCGGCCGGCATTCCTTGAGTATATCGCCCGCAAAGAGCTTGTTCCCTCCAAGAACGTTTCGGAGGGAGACATTGTCTCCTACAAGAACGGCGATACTGTCAAACACGCTGGTATCGTACAAAAATGGGAGAGGCGGCGGCGGGTCATCATTTCAAAGTGGGGAGGAAACCTGATCCATACACATGGGCTCTGGGAGGTGCCACCAAGTTATGGAGCTGTTGTAGAGTTCTACGCTGCCCCGTCCCCAACTGATGCACTGGAATGGCTACATGCTTGGAGAAAGAACATGTAGCTCATTCTCATTGACGTTTTCGAGTTTGTTTGAACCACTAACTGGTGCTGTATCACCAATGGTCGTTTACGGCTGTGCACATTTCATTGAGCCCCTGCGGCCAGTCGTGAGAGATGCCGATAAACGCCTCCCCCGCCGCACGACGTGCCGTTCATCGAACCGCCATGCCGCACCCTGTGGCCCGATCGCGTCAGGCCAAGGCCGTCGCGGCGTTCGAACGGTTCTCCCGCGCGGCGGCCGATAATCCCAGGTCTTCTACCGCCCGCCGCGGGCGTGCCAGTCCGCCGCGCGGGGGATCGGTAATCCGAGATTTTCCCGCAACGTTACGCCTTCGTATTCCTTGTGGAACAACCCGCGGCGTTGCAGTTCCGGTACCAGCAGACGGACCACGTCCTCGTACGACCCCGGCATATGCGTTGCGGCGAGCACGAAGCCGTCGCAGGCCGGCGCCACGAACCATTCTTCCATTTGATCCGCTACCTGTTTCGGTGTGCCAACGAACATCTTGTGTTCCTTGACCGTGCCGCGACCAGAGACCTCGACGAAATCGCGCACCGAGGGGTTCTTTTTTCCCGAGTATTGGACAACCCGGTCGCGAAACCCGTGCCAGCTCAGGTCCGCCAGTTCCGCGTCGCTGAACGGTTCGTCATAGCCCTTCTTTGAAAAATCGTAGTTGAGCACCTCGGAAATCAACACCAGCGCGTCGATCGGTTTGGCGGTTGCCTCGACGATCGCCTGTTTCTCCCGCGCCGCCGCTTCGGTTTCCGCGACGCAAACGTAACAGGCGGGCGCGACATGGACCGAGGCCGGATCCCGGCCTTCCGCCGCGACGGCCGCTTTGAACGCCGCGTAGTTTTGCTTGCCGGCTTCGAGGTTGTGGTGAATGACGAACACCAGCTCCGCCCATTTCGCGGCGAAGGCCTGGCCGCGGCCGGATTGTCCCGCCTGGATCAGCACCGGGTGGCCCTGCGGCGAGCGCGGCACGCTGAAGGGGCCGCGCGATTGGAACCATTTTCCTTTGTGATCCAACCGATGCACCTTGCCGGCGTCGGCGAAACGATTGTTTTCCTTATCCAGAATCAGGGCGTTATCGTCCCATGTGTTCCAGTGGCCCATGACCACATCCATGAACTCGTCGGCGCGGTCGTAGCGTAGATCGTGTTCCAGGTGTTCTTCGCCGCCGAAATTCAACGCTTCGCCGCTGTTCAAAGATGTCACGATGTTCCAGGCCACGCGCCCTTTCAACATCAGGTCCATCGTCGCGAAGACGCGGGCGACATGGTAGGGTTCGTAATAGGTTGTCGAGTATGTCGATCCCAGGCCGAGTTTGCTGGTGACCATGCCCATTGCCATCAGCACCGTGGTGGGATCGAGCTTCACCGCGCGCACGCCCGCGTCGATTGCTGCGGCATGATCGTCGGTGTAACGATCCGGCAACGCCAGGCGGTCGTCGAAGAAAGCCATCTGGATTTTGCCTTCCTCCAGCACCCGCGCGATGCGCTGGTAATATTCTGGCGTCAGAAAATCCAGCGTGGTCGCGGGGTGCCGCCACGAGCCCG
>JAYWAX010000545.1:0-3513 GCA_043782125.1 Acetobacteraceae bacterium
AAGAACACCCGGTTCTTTTCCTGGTCTTTGACGACGTAAGCGTGATGATGCAAACGCTCCGGCGCGCGCGACAATAAATTGGCCATCGGATGCCTCCCAGGATTCCACTGGCAGCTTGCTCCAGCCCCTGGCCGCGATCAAGTTACGGGAGGCCCGGTCGAACCAGGCCAGCGAGGGGAACGTGGAAAGGCAGGCGTGGCATGGCCGGCGCCAGGACCACACCATTGGGATAAGGAGCAACGCGTATGGATTTCGATCTGTTCATCGTCGGCGGCGGCTCGGCGGGCGTGCGGTGCGGCCGCATCGCCGCCAGCCATGGCGCCAAGGTTGGCGTGGCCGAGGAACGGTTCTGGGGCGGCACCTGCGTCAATATCGGCTGCGTCCCCAAGAAACTGCTCGTGCAAGCCGGCGAATACGGCGCATGGGCGGAGGACGGCGCGGGATTCGGCTGGACCATCCAAAAAGGCCCGCACGACTGGAACAAACTGATCGCGGCCAAGGACAGAGAAATTTCCCGGCTTGAAGGCGTTTACCGCCGCCTGATGGCCACCACGACCACCTTCGACGCGCGCGCCACCTTCATCGACGCCCACACGCTGGATGTCGGCGACCAACGCATCACCGCCGAGAAAATCGTGATCGCGACGGGCGGCACGCCGGAACGCCCGCCCATTCCTGGCGCCGAACTCGGCATTGTCTCCGACGACGCCTTCTACCTCCCGAACATGCCGCGCAAAATTGTCATCTGCGGCTCCGGCTTCATCGCCGTGGAGTTCGCAGGAATCTTCAACGCCCTTGGCGCCGAAACCCACCTCGTCTACCGCCAGCCCCTGCCCCTGCGCGGCTTCGACCAGGACATGCGCGAAGGCCTCGCCGAAGCCCTGGCCGGCAATGGTGTCATCCTCCACCCCAGCGCCACACTCGGAAAACTGGAGGCCAACGGCGACCGGCGCACGCTGACGTTCGGGAATGGGGAAACGCTGACGGCCGATCTGGTGTTCTTCGCCACGGGCCGTGTTCCCAACACCAAGGGGCTTGGGCTGGAAAACGCGGGCGTGGCCAGCAAACCCAACGGCGCCGTCGTTGTCAGCCCGAAACTTCAGACGTCGCAGCCGCACATCTACGCGCTTGGCGACGTCACCGACCAGATCAACCTCACACCCGTCGCCCTTGGCCAGGGCCACGCGCTGGCGGACTCGCTGTTCGGTCACAACCCCCGCGAATTGTCGCTGAAGAACATCCCCGCCGCCGTCTTCTCCACCCCGCCCGTCAGCACCGTCGGCCTGACCGAGGAGGAAGCCGCCGCCATCGGTCCCGTCGATGTCTACGTGTCCAAATTCACCCCGATGCGTCACACTTTGTCCGGGCGCGGCCGCAAATCCATCATGAAACTTATCGTCGAGCAGCCCACTCAAAAAGTCATAGGGGTCCACATGCTTGGCGAGGACGCCCCGGAAATCATCCAGGGCATCGCGATCGCCGTCGTCATGGGCGCCACCAAACAGGATTTCGACCGCTGCGTTGGCATTCACCCGACCTCGGCCGAGGAATTCGTCACCATGCGCACCCGTACCCGCGTGTCCGGTATCGCCAAGGCCGCGGAGTAATCCCATGCACAGACGGTCCCTTCTCGCCGGCGCCGCCGCGTCGTCCCTCGCCCGTCCCGCCATCGGGGCAATGTCGAAAACCTTGATATTTGTGCCGCAGGCCAACCTGACCAGTCTGGACCCGGTCTGGACGACCGCGACCGTGACCCGCAACTTCGCGCTGATGGTTTACGAAACCCTGTATGGCCGGACCGAGGACTTCGACGTCAAACCGCTGATGGTCGAGGGGCACGTCGTCGATGACGGCGGCAAACGTTGGACCATGAAACTGCGCGAGGGCCTGATGTGGCACGACGGCACCAAGGTGCTGGCGCGCGACTGCGTGGCGTCCTTGAACCGCTGGCTGAAACGCGATGCGTCCGCGCCGATGATGATGGAACGCGTCGATGCGATCGAGGCGGCTGACGATCGCACCATCGTCTGGCGCCTGAACCGGCCCTTCCCGGCGCTGCCACGGTTCTTGTCGAAGGTGCAGCCGGCGCCGGTGATGATGCCGGAACGGCTCGCGGCCACGGACCCGTTCAAACAGGTGACCGAGGCCGTCGGCTGCGGTCCTTTTCGGTTCCTGCCCAAGGATTACGTTTCCGGCAGCTTCGCCGCTTTCGCCCGGTTCGACGGTTATGTGCCGAGACAGGAACCTGTTTCCTATGTGTCTGGCGGGCACAAGGCGAATGTCGATCGCGTGGAGTGGCGAGTTATTCCCGATTCCGCGACCGCCGCCGGTGCGCTGATCGCGGGGGAGGTCGATTGGGTCGAACTGCCGCAACCCGATCTGATCCCGCTGCTGAAAAAATCCGCCGGGGTCAGCACCGGACTGCTGGATATTTACGGCACCGTCTCGATCCTGCGCCCCAACCACCTCGCCGCGCCCACCAACAATGTCAAATTGCGCCGCTCCATGCTGGCCGCCATCGACCAGAAGGAGGTCATGCTGGCGGCGATGGGCGAGGACCCGGAGACCTGGCGCGCGCCCATGGGTTTCTTTGCCCCCGGCGCGCCCTCGGCGACCGAAGCCGGAATGGATGCGTTCAGAAAACGCAAGACCATCGATCAGTTAAAAAAGCTGGTCGCGGAATCCGGATATGCGGGCGAACGCCTCGTCTTCCTGCATCCCACCGACCAGGTGATCTACAACGCCGTCGCCACCGTCGCCGTCGATGCCTTTCGAAAGATCGGCATTGAGGTCGATGAACAGATGCTGGACTGGGGCACCGTCGTGCAGCGCCGTCCGTCGAAGGAAACCGCCGAGAAGGGCCGCTGGAACATGTTTCCCGCGGGCGCGCCGTCGCCGGAATGGCTCGATCCGCTGATGTGCAACCCGATGCGCAGCAATGGCGCGAAGGCCTGGTTCGGCTGGCCGGAGGACGCGAAGCTGGAAGGCGCGATCACGGGCTGGCTCGACGCGAACACCGACACGGAACGGAAAAAACACGCGGAAGACTATCAGGTTGCCGCCTTCGACAATGTGCCGCTGATCACCTGTGGCACCTATCTGCCGAAAGCCGCCTGGCGATCCAACCTGACCGGCCTTGTCAAAGGCTCCGCCCCGGTGTTCTGGAACGTCGAGAAGACATAGGCAGCGAGATTCGTTTAACTTCGCGCGCGGCCGTAGGACCGGCGAGGTCAGACGAACGTTGGTCCGCGATACAGTGCGATTGGATTGTCCCAGAACACACGGGCCGCAAGGTCTGGCCCCAGGACCGTCTCGATCAGGTCGATGTCGGACGGATGGAACGGCCGATTCGCGCGGGTCGAAGGAATTCCACTTCCAAAGATCAGAGCGTCCGGGTCCTCCCGCGCGATCCGCTCTAGGCTCCACACTCAATTTCCGCTTGCCCTGACTCCAGTGGATACGGTTCGAGGCTCCCATGTGAAGGGAGCACGAACATGCCGAACCTTTTCTGGC
>JAYWAX010000546.1:0-9709 GCA_043782125.1 Acetobacteraceae bacterium
CGTCTGCCGGACACACAGCTGCTGTTGCCGTCATGGTCCGCGAAGGCGGACCATCCATGGCTTGCGGTGCCGGTTTCGACAAAGTCGTGGATGGTCCGCCTTCGCGGACCATGACGGGGTGTGGCGGCGGTGCGCCAAACGGAGCAGTCATTGTTGTGCGTCGCCTGAGAAGACAGGAACCTGAGAAGATCGGGACCTGAGAAAACCGGGACCTGAGAAGATCGGGACCCGGAGGAAATCGGGATCGGAGGAAATCGGGATCGGAGGCATTCGCGTGGGTGGGACTGCCAGGCGCGAAGGTATTCGGTCTATCCTGCGACCGACGCGACACGGCAACGGGACCGACCGATGGAACAAGATAACACCGCCCCCTCCCCCAGCCGCATCCGCGCTGCGGTTGCCGCGTCCCGCGACTTCGCCGCCGATCTGTTCGATCGCCTGCGCCGCGATGGCCTGGCCACGCCGGGCGTATCGCGGGATACCTACGGCGTTGGCGAACAGCGCGCGCACACCACCTGCGCGGCGGCGGCGGACGCCATGGGCCTGCGGATCGAACGCGACGCGGCGGCCAATCTTTACATGACACTCCCCGGCACCCAGCCAGAGGCGAAGCGGATCGTCACAGGGTCCCACCTCGACTCGGTTCCGAACGGCGGCAATTTCGACGGCGCGGCCGGTGTCGTCGCGGGCCTGGTGGCCGTCCGGGCGCTGCGCGGCCTTGGCATCGCGCCGACGCGAGATATCACCGTCATGGGCATCCGCGCCGAGGAAAGCGTCTGGTTCCAGGTGTCGTATGTGGGCAGCCGCGCCGCGTTGGGCGATCTGGAACCCGGCGCGCTGGACGTCCATCGGATCGATACCGGGCGAACCCTGGCCGAACACATCGCGGAATGCGGCGGCGATCCGGATCGGTTGCGGGCCGGCGCGCGCCATTTCGATCCCGCCGATCTGCACGCGTTCCTGGAGTTGCATATCGAACAAGCGCCGTCGTTGGCCACGGCCGGACGTTCCACCGGCATCGGCACCGGTATTCCCGGCAATTTCCGCTATCCCCACGCGCGGATACAGGGCGCGAACGATCATGTCGGCCTGCAACGCCGGTTTCGCCGCGACGCGGCGATGGCCGGGGCGGATTTCGCGATGGAAC
Source organism: Acetobacteraceae bacterium (assembly GCA_043782125.1). Taxonomy (GTDB): domain Bacteria; phylum Pseudomonadota; class Alphaproteobacteria; order Acetobacterales; family Acetobacteraceae; genus Rhodopila. The sequence continues at coordinate 1,148 of JAYWAX010000546.1, forward strand.
TGGATCGGATGTGGGCGGAATACGACCAGCGCGGCATTCCCATGGCCTGCACGATCGGGCGCTTTCATACCGATCCCCAACAGCACGGCCTGACGATCGTGCCGGGATCGTTTCATTTCAGCCTCGACGTTCGCGCCTACGACGAACCCATATTGGCGAACCTGGAAAAGCGCGTCGCCGATATCGTTTCGAATGTCGAGCGGCGGCGGCGGGTGACATTCCACCTTGGCGCGCGTACGGGTGCCGCTGTGGGCCCGGTAAATAGCATGATAAAAGATAAACTGACACGCGCGGCGGCCGCACTGGGAATCCCCACGATCGACCTTGGCAGCCCGGCGTCGCACGATGCCGCGGCCTTCGCGGCGCGCGGCGTCCCAATGGGTTTGATTTTTGTCAGGAACACCAACGGAAGTCATAACGCCACCGAAGCAATGACGTTGGAGGATTTCCTTGACGGCACCGCGGTTCTGACATCCTATCTGGTCAACGAATGTCGCGGAAATTAAGGAGAGGTCGTGACATCTTACAGTCTGACGAACGGACCTTCGACCCTTTCCACCACGCCGCGCAGCGGTTTCCCCGGCCACAACGGCCGCCTGACGGCCGCGCTGGTCGTGGCGATTTACCTGGGGTGCCTCGGGGCGTTTGTCGCCGACATGGTATCGATCACCCCGCTGGCCTTCGGCGTGTTCTACGCGCCCTTGGTCGCCACCGGAATTTATTACGACGACAGGCGCGCGGTTTGGGTTCTCTCCGCGATTGCCTCCGCAATGGTTATCCTGGGCGCGTTTTTCCCATCGATTTACCCGGATGTGCCGACATTGCTGGTGAACCGCGGTCTGTCCATCGCCGCCGTGCTCGCGACCGCGGCGTTCGTGTGGCATGGACGCCGGGTCCAGGATCGCCTCGCAGCCCAGACCGATCGGGCGGAGGCGGCGGAACGCATTAAAAGCGAGGTCCTGACAAACCTCAGCCAGGAAATCCGGACGCCGCTGCATTCGATGATTGGCGTGCTGGAACTGATTGCGGCAGACGGACGCTCCGAACACAGGGCCGCATTGGGCATGGTGCGGACAGCGGGACGCCGGCTGGCGACGACGGTCGACAATCTCGTCGATCTAACCCAACTCGAAGACCGTGCGATGCCCGTGGAAACTGTCGATTTGGGGATGCTGTTGCGTCAGACGGTGGAAGCGATGCGGCGCGACGCGGCGATCCGGCAGATCGATCTGTCCATCGAAATCCCGGGCACAGCCAGCGCCACGGTCCACGCCAATGCATGGGCTTTGCGCCGCATCCTGGAAAACACGATCGGCGACGCCATCGGCTATACCGCGCCCGGCGGAACCGTCGCGGCCCGGATCGACGTGCGCGACGGTACGGTCGCTGCCGTTATATCCGACAGCGGCACCCGGCCCCCGGGCGCGCTGCAATCGGCGGCGGAGCCTGATATCGGGCGCCTGATGCCGTCGGTCATGGGCCTCGCGCTCAGCCAACGGCTCGCCCATGCAATGGGCGCCAGTCTCGCTTTCGGAACCGGCCCAGGGGAGGTGACAACGGCGCGCCTGACGCTTCCGGCGCGGGAAGGCTCGACCCGGCTCAGCGCCTGATCCACCGCCCGCGAGAACCGGTTCAGGTTTCCCGGTAGTCCAGCAAGATCAACCCGCACAGCAGCAGGCATACGGGCCAGGTCCAACCGGCAACGCGATACAGCAGCGGGCTGCCGGTCCGGTCCAGCCGCAGTTCCAGCCAGCGCGACCATCCCGCGACAATCCCCGCCAGCGCCAACGGCGTGTGGGTGACCTCGATCAGCAACTGCTCTTTCACATTGGCGATGGCGTGGCTGTGCGTCAGCAGCAGAGTGCCGCCAATGGCGCACATCAGCGGGAACACCAGCGCCGCCCCCTGACCGGTCGCCCGTCCGGTCCGCACCCGCCATTCGAACAGACAGAACCCCAGAATCAGCACCACGAAGACGCGATGCTGCACCACCTCGATATCGCGGAAGCTTTCCAGAAAGCCGATATCGCCCAACGGCCAGACCTCTGGGTCGGAACGGAAAAAGAGAAATACGCCGAGACCGATGAACAGCAGCGGCCAATGCCTGGCCCATCCCGCCCCCGCACGATTGGCCAGCGCGAGCAGGCCGATCGCCACGACGAACAGCCCGGACCAATGATGATTGTATTCGGACCACGCGATATCGTCGGCGTTACGCGGCGGGATTTCGCCCGCGCCGGGGATGAACGCCGGGCTCGATTTGGCGGCGCGCGCGGCGGCTTCCGCGTCCAGCCGCGCCTGCAACGCCGGGATCGCCAGGCGATCGTAATCCGGACTGCTCAGCCTGGGCCATTCCGGTACGTTGCGCGCCACGATCTCGGACCAGGTAGCGCGATCCTGGGTCAGATCGACGGCGGGCGGCACCGACGTGAGCGACGCCGCGGCGAAGAACAGGGCCACGCCGATGCCGATCTCCGCCTCGGCGCAGCGGCGCAGGCGATTGACCGGGGTCGCCGGATTGGCGCGCAGCCGCTCCACCGCCAGGAAATTCAGGCCACCCAGCGCGAGCAGCATTAGAAACAGGCCGATTTTGGCGCCGACCATGACGCCATAGGCGGTGCCGTAGAAGCCTTCCCAGTCGCCGATATAGATGACGCTCATCAGCACGCCGCTGCCAAGGATGCAGACGACGCCCGCCATGGACATGCGGGAAAACCGCCCGCCGATGGCGCGGTAGGCGATCCCGTCGTCAACCCAGGCCAAAGCGGCGACAAAGCTTGGGATGCCGCCGATCCAGATCGCCGCGCCCGCCTGGTGCAGAAACGCCGCGACCAGCAGCGGCGCCCGGCCATCCAACCGGGCCGCCGCGTGCGTGGTCATTGTCGCCGCCGCCAGAATCAGCGCGCACAGACTCAACAGCCGCCAGGCCGGTGCGTCGTGGCCATCGCGGAACAGCATCCACGCGAGCGCGATACTGGCCGCGATCTTCGCGAGCCCGGCCAAGGTCGCGTAAGCGCCCATCGCGCCGATCAGACCGATATCCAGCGTGCCGGCGAGAACGGCGGTTTGCAGCGCGACCGTCGCCGTTTCAGCGGCCGCGAGTCCCAAAGCGCTCCAGGCCGCGATCGCCGCGGTGCGGCGCGGCACCCCCGTGCCGGTCACGCGGAGCAAAGGGCGTGCCAGCAGCACCAGGAACAGCACGCCGCCAAGCGCCATGGATTGCGCCAAAATCGTCAGCCCATGGACGACAATGGACAAATAACCGAACAGGTCGATCAGTAGTTCCAAGGACTTAGCGCTCCGTAACCGTGAACGCGACATCGCCGCGGGTGATATGCCCATCGACCGCCAGCACCTGCCAGCGCAGGACATAGGCGCCGGGTACAAGGTCGGCTTTGGTGGCGACAATATCCGGCGCACTCTCTGGCTCGATTGGCGGTGCCGTCTTGATGCCGCCCGGTCCGGTCAGGGTCAGACGGGAGCGCGCGCGATCGATCCGGGCATTGAAACGCAGCCTGAACGCGACTTGCCCCGCCGCCACCACGCCGCGATCGGGCGGCTGGCTTTCCTCGAGGATCGCATGGGCATGCGCCGGTCCACCGGTCAGACACAGAAGGGCCAACGCCATGAGCACGGCGCGGCGCGGCGATACCACCGGCATAGCGCGGCGCGCGGAAAAGCGGAACAGTTCCAAACTTGTCTCCCGGGAGGAAAGGCAGCGCCGAGATGGCGGACGCCGCGGCAATGGCCGCCGGCCCGGCGCGCCGATGCTCTAACCCGGCGAGCCTGGTTCGTCCATGACGCGACCCTGGCGACCCACGATAATCGCTTGAATGTGGCCGCGAGCATTTCCCCGTCCTGGCACGGCTCGACCGGGCCATCGGATGCGGCACCCGCGTCGCGGGTAGGGGCACAAACCACTGTCGCATGAGCCATCGAACCGGCGGATGTGCCGTTCCCGGTGGTCCGGTCGAGCCGAACCATGACGAGGAAGGACACTGTCATTCATTCGAGCGATTGCCCTGCCGGGGGACCCCGCTCTTGGGGAACACACAAACGGCGGGCTATTCCGCCACGTCGCCGATCAGCACGATGTGCAGCGCGCGCGGTCCATGGGCACCAAGCTCCAGCGTTTGCTCGATATCGGCCGAGCGCGACGGCCCCGTCACCAGCATGACATTGCGCGGCATCGCGCCAATTTCGGCGCGCAGCAGGTCCCAGGCCTCCTCGTAGGCGCCAACGACGCGGGACGCCCGGAGAACAACGATCGCGGTGTCCGTCAGGATGTTCAGCGTGGTCGGGCGCGCGGGTCCGGAGGGCAGCATCAGCGTCCCGGTTTCGGCGATGGCGGCGAAACCGTGCTGCACGCTGACCAAATCGGTGCCTTCAGCGCGCCCCTCGCGGATCTCCAGCAACGGCCGCGCGGACCACGGAATGTCCCGCAATTCCGGATGCGGCGCCATGACGAGGCTGCCCGGCAGGTTCTGCGCGGCGAGGTAATCGGCGATCGCGCCCGGGACCTCCGCAGCATCGGCGACATGCGCGACGGTGCCGAATTCCTTTTCGACATTCGCGACGAACAGCGCGATCTGAGCCTGGCGCGGCAGGCGGCTGCGCGCGGGGATCAACTGGCGCGGATGGCGTTCCAGGCGTCCTCGCAGCATCGCCTGCTGGTCTTCCGGCAACGGACCGCGGCGCAATCCGCGGCGCAGCGCGCCCAGAATGGCGTCCTTGGTCATGTCAGCGCCTTCGCCCGTTGCTCACGCGCGTACCGGGCGAAGAAGGTATCGCCCTCGGGCGCGGGCAAATCGCGAGACGCGGTCCAGCCGCCCGCGAGGGGCATCGTCGAAAAGCGTCCTTTCTTGCGGCCAAGCCAGCCGAGGGTAACGGCGGCGGCGCGGGTGGCGAGGCGGTAAAGGCCGGGGCGGCGGGCGAAGAAGCCCCATATCCCAAGATTCCACCTGACTGCGGCGGGCGTCAGATGCCGTTCGAACTCGCGCTCGCGCCAGTGCCGCATCAGTTTCGGCAGCGGAATGCGCACCGGACAGACGCTCTCGCACTTGCCGCAGAAGGTGGACGCGTTCGGCAACTGGCCCGCCTGTTTGACCCCGATCAGACCGGGCGTCAGCACCGAGCCCATTGGTCCCGGATACACCCAGCCATACGCGTGCCCGCCGATCGCCCCGTAAACAGGGCAGTGGTTCATGCAGGCGGCGCACCGGATGCAGCGCAGCATGTCCTGAAATTCAGTGCCCATCATGGCGGACCGGCCGTTATCCACCAGCACGACGTGATATTCTTCCGGGCCATCCAGATCGCCGGGCCGCCGCGCGCCGGTGGAGAACGTCGTGTACACCGAAAAATCCTGTCCGGTGGCAGAGCGGGCGAGAACCCGCAGCAACGACGTGCAATCCTCGATGGTCGGCACCATCTTCTCGATGCTCGCCAGCACGATGTGGATTTTCGGGAGGGTCTGCGTCAGATCGCCGTTGCCCTCGTTGGTGACGATGACGCTGCTGCCGGTCTCCGCGATCAGGAAATTTGCGCCGGTGATGCCGACATCGGCGGCGAGGAAGCTCGACCGCAGTTTCGATCGCGCCTCCGTCATGATGTCGCGCCGCTCGGCGAGCACGCGATCCGCCGGCAAATCGGTATGGAATTTTCGAAACGCCTCCTCCCAATCTTCCATGTTCAGATGGAAAGCCGGCGCAATGATGTGACTGGGCAGTTCGTCGCGCAACTGGATGATGTATTCGCCGAGATCGGTTTCGACCGGGGTGATGCCGTGCTTTTCCAAATGGTGGTTGATGGCGAGTTCCTCGCCGATCATCGACTTGCCCTTTGTCACGGTGCGCGCGCCGGCTTTTTCGCAGATTGCCAGTACGGCGGCGCGGGCTTCGCCGGCGTCGGCGCACCAATGCACCTTGCCGCCGGCAGCAATCGCCTTGCACTCGAACTCCTCCAGATAAAAATCCAGATGCGCCAGCGTGTGGTTCTTGATGTCGCGGGCAGTGTCGCGCAGTTGGTCGAACTCCGGCAGCGCCGCGACGGCGGCGGCGCGGCGCGCGATGAAGCTGGTGCCGCTGCGGGCCAGCGCGCGTTGCAGGCCCGCATCGCCCAAAGCGCGATGGGCGTTTTCCTTGAACGCGGATGAGGTCGCGACGTGCATGGGAACTCCTTCGCCGCGACCATAACGCCGCCGCCGCGGAATGTCAGTCGCCTCTTCCGTGGTCCCGGCAGAACATGGCAAAGACCGGGGAGCAACGGACGGCTGCCATGACCCCTTCCCTCTCGATCCCGCCGCTGATCGTGACGGGCGGCGATTCGGTCTATTTTCCGATGATCGAGGAATTGCGCCTGTCCCTGCTCGCGGCGTTTCCGGCCAATACGCCGCCATTCGGTGTGATCGACGCGGGCCTGACGGCGGCACAAATCGCGCAATTGCGTGGCGCGGGCGCCATCGTCGCGACCCTGCCGGAAGACCCGGCGTTGCCTGTGGCGATGCTGCGCAAACGCCCGGCTTTGGCCGCGAATTTTGGCAAGCTCTGGCTCGACCGCATGTTTCCTGGCCATGACGTCCTGATCTGGCTCGACGCCGATACCTGGGTGCAGGACCCGGCGGCGGTAAGTCTCGTTGCGGGCGCGGCGGGCACCGGCGCCCTCGCCATCGTACCGGGTGGCGGCCGTTACTGGGACCATCATATCGAGGTCCGCTGGGTGCTCAGCGGGATCTGGAGCCTGGCGCAAATCCGCTCCTTCAACCTGAAGAACGGGCGTCACGCGGGGTTGCCGTTGAAGGTGCTGCGCGACATCGCCACCCGCCCCTTGTTGAACGCGGGCGTCTTCGGGCTGCGCGCCGATGCGCCGCACTGGGAGGCGATGCGCCGCTGGCAGGCCCATATTCTGCGGCGCGGCAAACCCTTTACGTCGGATCAAATCGCCATGGCGCTGGCCATTCACGCCGACGGTTTGCGCGTGGAACTGCTGCCCGACACCTGCAATTATATCCGCCCGTGGCGCTTCGATCCACGCGAACCGGCTTTGGTCGAATTCTACTATCCCTACCCCAAGGTCGGCATCGTCCATCTCGCCGGTCAAAAAGAGATGCGATTCGATCTGTCCGCCACGACCGAGGTCCAGGACCTGGAAAACCGGCCGCACCGTTTAAGCCTGCGATATGGCCGGTTCCAGGCGATGGCGCGGGGGGAATAAACCGCAGGGTATGTTCGTCAAGGAAACAACCGGGGACAGTCTGGCAACATCCCCGGCCACTGCCGCCGGGAGGGCATACCGAGCGTTTGCCCTCCCGATTTGCGTCGCCTTAACCCGAAAAACGTCGATAATGTCCGTCAAAACCGTCTTCGCGCTCCAAAAAACCACCCGTATGGGGAATTTTCTGGTTTGGTGGATATGGCTCTACAGGTGGGGCGCCGCCACATGGGGGCGGGCAGGGGTTTTCACCTGACGCGCCTCAGGCACCGTCAACGCCTTCGGATCGCGGTCCAAGAGGACCAAGGCGCTGCTGATGGCGCGGCTTGGCAATGTGTCCCCGGTTTCGTATTTCTGAAAAGCGCGCGGACCGCCGCCGACGATCTCGCCCGCCGCTTACTGCGTGAGGCCAGGTTTCTTGCGGATACGTTTGATTTCCCCCGGCTCAAGAAGCCTCTCGGCGCGGGCCTTGAGCCGGTTCAACGCCCGGTTGGGAATCTTCATGTCCTGCGGCTCGAAAAACCCCTCGTCCGGCCGATCGCCATACCATCCCGGCATGTCCACGGTGAGGCTCGCGCCCCTGTAGGTGAGAGTGAGAGGGCGCACGTCGCGCCGCAACGGTGCCCCGGCTTCAGGATCGGCAGGGTTAATCATTGTCTTTCTCCCCGAATGACAGGAGCACGAATTCCGTTACGGCATCCGGCGTGAACTTGACGTAAAGCGTCCCCACCGGCGACGGGACATGGTAAACATCCTGCCAAATCCGGCGATCCGCGTGCGAGGTCACGGATTTTTAAAACTGCTTTCGCCGCATGGTCTGAACGGTCGCCACGATCTCGGCACGGCCAAATCCAGGCGCGGCGGCGGTTCGCGTCGCGACCACGGCGACCCGCATCCGATCTGCGGCGGCCCTGAGGCGTCGAGATCGAAGGTGGGCTTCCGCTTTTCCATCGTGTCACAATATACATCTTAAAGGTGTATTATCAGGAGGTAATATCCTTCAGCAGTTCGGGGTCCGAATTCCCGGCGGGGATGCCTCATCTTTATTGGAGGAAAGGGCCGGCTGTTCCCCAACAGACGGCGCGGGATTGGCCGCCACGTGCGCGCGGCGGCGCCCACAGTTGGGACATCGTTGTCGCACGGACTCGCGCGAAACGGGACGCACGCGAAACCGGGGCGTGCGCATGAAACTTGGAGCATTGGCAGGGATGGAATAAAACATCCCCTGAGAGCGTCATGATTCGGTACGAGGGAGCGGCCAGTTTGGGGAACGACCTCCGGCAGGCGTTGACGGCGATGTTGCCCCGTCTGCGCAGATTTGGACTGACCTTGACCGGGTCGGGAAGCGATGCG
>JAYWAX010000547.1:0-3506 GCA_043782125.1 Acetobacteraceae bacterium
CGCGGATTCGCGAAAACATAAACCTCCGTCAGCCCCCCATCCGGCCCCGTCCGCGTCAACGGCACCCCCTTCGTATCCCGGGCCAGGCTGACATCCGCCGTCAACACCGCGTCGAACCGCCCCTGAATATTGCGAAACTCCCGCAAAATAGGCTCCGCCGGCATGCCGTCCTGAGTCCGGAAATGCCACTGCAAATATCCGATCCACAACACCAGCTCCGCGATCGCCGCCGCCCGTGGGTTGAGTTCCAGCCCCAGAAACTGATGCGGATCGACACTGTGCCCTTCCAGCCCGCCAAGCGCCTCCTGCCCGCCCAGATCGGCGAGCGCTTCCAGCACCTCGCCCTCCAGGCGTTTCAACAACTCCAGCGAGACGTACAAGAAATTCCCGGTGCCGCAGGCCGGGTCCAGAATCCGGGTCCGGCACAATTTCTCATGGAACGCCGCCACCGTCGCCGCCGCGTCGGCCGCGCGGCCCTCGGCTTTCTGCCGTTCCGCGCTGGCCAGCACCCGGTCCCAATCGGCGCGCAAGGGTTCGATAACCGTCGCGACGACCAGCCGTTCCACATAGGCGCGCGGCGTGTAATGCGCACCCAACCGGCGGCGTTCGCTCGCGACAAGGGCCTGTTCCAACAGCGTGCCGAAAATAGAGGGATCGACATCGCGCCAGTTATGTTCCGCCGCCCGGCGCAATTCGCCGATTTCCGCGCGCCCCAAAGGCAGCACCGCGCGAGTCTTGAAAAACGCGCCGTTGAAGCGCCGAACCCGCGCTTCCAATGCATAGGCGAAGTCGCCCTTGTCCATCGCCTCCCACAACTGCCCGACCATCGGTCCCAGCCGCGCCGGGTCCTGTTCGCAGCGTTCCAGCAGATCGCGGAACGATTTGGCGGGCAACAGGCCAACGTCTTCGGCGAACATTGTGAACAGGCAGCGCATGAGGAACATCGCCACCTCTTCGGCGTCGAATTTTTGCTCCTCCAACGCTTTCGACACGGCGGCGAGACGTTCCGCGATCGCACGAGTCACGCGCGCGGATTCACGCGCGGGATCGAGCGACATCGGGTCAGTCCAGACGCGCGCCAGCCGCTCCCTGATTTCTGGGCGGTGGAGGTCTTCCAGATAAATGCGGAAGGATTGCCGGTCGGGGTATTGCGCGTAATTCTTCCCTTGTCCCGAAAAATCGGCATAGACTTCCATGACATGGCCGACGTCGCAGATCAAAACGAACGGTGGCCAGCCGTGATCCACCGGCAGCGCCCGGGCATACTGTTCCGCCTGGGCGCGCGCATTGCGCATCAGCACATCCCATGCGCGTTCGGCGCCGCGCGCGCCGCGGCGCACCGGCTCGACGCGAGGAAACAACCCGGGCTGGCCCAGTATTTCTTTCTTGCCGCCGGGCTGGCGCGATTGCTTCGCTTCCAGCACAAAGCAACCTTTCTTATAAAGATCGATGCGTCCCATGCTCGCCGCGCCATCGAAAGCGGTTTTCCTCACGGCGCGTTCGAAGACGTAATCGTTCTCCGCCGCGGTCGCCGAGGCAGGCTCGGGGCGGGGAACACCCAGGACGTCGCACAGTTCAGACAGGAACAATCCGTAATTGGCGCGCTCCTGCCCCCCTTCGCGGCCTTGCCAGCGGGCGATGAAACGATCGGTGGCGGAAACTGGTGGATGGGGCGCAAGGGTCATGCGCCGGGACCGTAGGCGTGGCGGCCGGGGTGGGTAAAGTGCCCGGTTGGGGCGGGTCGAATGGGGGTTGGCCGCGCCAGGCCGGTTAAGCGCCCGCCCTGGCGCATCGCCCCCGCTTTGCGTTACCACCCGTCACCACACGCCGGACGTGCAAACGGCGGCACAAAGCAGGATGCCCCATGAACGACCGCCTCACCCTTTACGGCAGCTTCACCTCCAGCTCCTCCTACAAGCCGATGCTGTTCCTGGCGCTGTCCGGCCTGCCATTCAGCTTCCGCACCGTGAACCTGAAAATCGGCCGCCAGAACGAGCCAGAGCATCTCGCCCGCAACCGCTATGGCAAGGTGCCCGTGCTTCAGCATCGCAGCCTGACGGTTGTGCAGTCGAACGTGATCCTCAGCTATCTCGCCGGCACCACCGGCTGCTTCGAGGGCAAAACCGAGCAAGATCGCTGGACCGCGCGCGAGTGGCTGGACTGGGAGGCCGATCAGATTTCCAATGTCGCCAAGGTCCGTCATTACAGCCGGTTTCGAACCGTCGATCCGGCGGTCATGGGCTATTTCCGTCCGCTCGCAGAGGCGGCATTGGGCTTCGTCGACAAATCTCTGGCCGGGCGCACATGGCTGGTTGGCGACAGTATGACCATCGCCGATATCGGCTGCTGGGGCCGCATGGTGTTCATGGCCGAGGGCGGTCTGGACATCGAAACCTGGCCGAACCTCCTCGCCTGGGCCAACCGGATCAAGGCCTTGCCGGGTTTCGCGTTGCCATACGATCTGATCCCGTCCAAGGACCGCGAATACGATCCGGCGTGACGCCGGAACCGCCAAAAGCGAGCCTGCTGTGTTACGATGGGCGCCATCCGCCCATGCCTCGATGGGCGGATGGCCCAAGGAACCGGACGTGCCCGTACTGACTTTCCATTGCCTGCCGCTCTCGCTCGCCGATCATTTCGACGTGGTGCTGGACCGTACGGTCTGGCCGGAGCCGCATTTGTATCAAAACAGGACCCCGAACCGTCCGCGGGCGAAGTTCAAGAACTGGAAAGACGCGCTGGCGCCGAAGACAGCCATTGCGAAATCTTTGGCGAATCTGCACGGGATTTACGCGCTGTCGTTCGAATATCCGCATCCCGCGATTTACGTGGGGTTTACCTCGGGCGATGCCACGATTCCCGACGACATTCTGACGAGCCTGAAGAAGCACCGGGTTAAGGTCACTGGCTCCCATGTCGGGCAAACCCACGGGACCGGGGGCGGGATCGAGCACACGCGGGTATGGGCCGAATATGCGGCACCGCGCTACCGGCGGCTGCGCGCCCAGGGGCTGGACGCGGATACGTGCGAGGATGCGCGGTTTATGTTCGCCACGTTGGATCAATCCGCCCCACCGACCCCAAAGGATTTGAAAGGGTTCGAATACTGTCTGGCGCAGGGTACCGCGCATAAAGCTTTACTGGCGCTGTTCTGGCCGAAAGGGATGCCGCGGGTCATGCTGTTGAGCCCCGGCACGGCGCGGGTCGCTTGCCAGAATTCGAGCATCTGCCTGCCCGATGGGACCGAGCTGCCGCTTTGATTTTGGGACGAGGCCCCGGGGCAGAGGTCCGGCTTATACCTACGGTCGATTGGATGCCGCCTGGCGTCGTCCCGATCCCCGTGCCTGGGATCGGAACTTCGGCGAGGGCGGAGACCGCTGCGTGTCGAGACTCGCGGACAACTGGCCACGATGTGGCCAAGGTGCACCCTGCCGCCTCAACCGCAGCCGCAGATGAGCGATAGATACGCCATCGCGCCTGCCGGCACACTGGCGGTATCCAGTCAC
>JAYWAX010000548.1:0-3503 GCA_043782125.1 Acetobacteraceae bacterium
GGCATGGCGGCGGTCGGGATCTGTCTCGCGGCGACGGTGCGGGCGGGCGATCGGGTGATCGTCCACGGCCCGTCCTGGCCCAACATCGCCAACGCGGTGTTGCTGCGCGGGGCGATCGTGGATGTGCTGGAACTGGACAGGGCAGGGGATGGGTCCTTCCGCCTGGACCTGAACCGGCTCGACTCCATGATGGCGGGCGCGCGGGCGTTCATCCTGAATTCGCCGAACAACCCCACGGGCTGGACCGCCACCCCCGCGGAAACCCGGGCTATCCTGGAGCTCGCGCGGAAACATGGGACCTGGCTCATTTCGGACGAGGTTTACACGCGCCTGGTCTACGACGGCAGCCCGGCCGCGCCGTCGCTGCTGGACATCGCGGAACCGGAGGATCGTGTTCTGGTTTGCAACAGCTTTTCGAAGACCTGGATCATGACCGGCTGGCGTCTCGGCTGGATCGTTGTGCCGGAAGGACTTCGGGACGCGTTTGGCGAGATTGTGGAGGTCGTCCATTCCGGAGTCGCGCCGTTCACCCAGCGCGCCGGTCTCGCCGCCATCGCGGACGTGGACGCCGTGACGCGGTTTCGCGCGCATTGCGCCCTTGGCCGGCGGCTGGTTGGGGAGGCGTTGTCCGGGCTGAATGGGGTGCGTTACGTGGCACCCGATGGCGCCTTTTACGCTTTTGTGGGGATCGAGGGGCTGACCGACAGTCTCGCTCTGTCGAAAACCCTGGTCGCGAAGCACCGGGTCGCGGTCGCGCCCGGCGTGGCGTTCGGTGTATCCGGCGAGGGCAGTCTGCGCATTTGCTTCGCGCAATCGGCCGCGACGATGCGACACGCGATGAGCCGGTTATGCGAGGGGCTGCGCGCGGAACGGGGCGCGTAAACGCATCGGGCGGGCGCCTTATTACCAACCCGCAGAACGTTTGACCCATCGCGACGTCCTCTCCGCGTCATGGCACGCCCCCGAGCGGGCCATCGGGAGCGGCACACCATTGCGACAGTGGCGACGATAAACCGCGGAAAGCGCCTCCCCTCCGATCGCCGTGCCGCTCCCGATGGTCCGGTCGAGCCGAACCATGACCTGGTAGAGAGGCCTTGCCGAGAGTCAAGCGTTCCGCCGGTTGGTATTACTTCAATCGGACCGTGGACGCGGTTGCCGCGGGCGGCCCAGACGGTTTAGGGGCGGTCGCTTCTAACGGAAAAACGACCAGATCCCGCCGATCGTCATTGCCAGCCCGACCCCGCCGAACCCAACCCAGGCGTAGGGCGGCAGCATCGAAACGACCGTCAGGGCCATGTATCCAATCAGCAAAAACACCGCCAGCGCGGACAGCAGGAAGCTGGTGCTGAAAATCGAAATCGCGCCTTCCCGGGCGTAGAAGCGCAATGCGAATACCAGCATTCCGGCCATCAGAGGCAAAACAGCGAGCGGCGTACTCTGAAGCATGAATGTCCTTGAAACAGCGCCGCGCCATCCCTTCGGCCGGGACGGCGCGGCGATTATCGCCAAATATCAGGCGGGGATACGCACCATCATCCGGGAAATGCCATGGATGAAGTTGGAGTAGATCCGCTCCGGCTCTTCCAGCAGTTCGATCTTCGGGAAGCGCTTCATGATTTCTTCCCAGAGCGTGATGAGCTGCATTTCCGCCAGACGGTTGCCGACGCAACGATGCACGCCGAAGCCGAATGACAGATGGTGCCGCGAGCGGGCGCGGTCGATAATGAATTCGTTCGGACGGTCAATCGACTCCTCGTCCCGGTTGCCCGAGATATACCACATGACGACCTTGTCGCCCTTTTTGATGTGCTGGCCGCCCAGTTCGGCGTCCGCCACCGCGGTCCGGCGCATGTGCACGATCGGCGATTGCCAACGGATGATTTCCGGCACCATGCTGGTCACCAAAGAAGGATCGTCGCGCAGCTTCTGGTATTCCGCCGGATTTTTGCACAACGCCCATAATCCACCACTCATGGAATTGCGGGTCGTATCGTTCCCGCCGACAATGAGAAGTGTGAGGTTGCCCAGAAATTCCGCCGGATCGTTGACGAGGTTCTTCGTTGCCTCGCCATGCGCCAGCATCGAGATCAGGTCGTATCCCGGCGGCTTCGCGGCGCGTTCGTGCCACATGGCAGTGAACACCCGGACCGCGTCCGACAGGATTTCCAGACGTTTGGCTTCGGAATCGATTTCCCCGCCCGCGTCCACATCCTGGGTCGCCACGTCGGACCAGTAGGTGAGTTTGTGACGATCTGCTTCCGGGAAATCGAACAACGTGGTTAACATCAGCGTTGTCAGTTCGATCGATACCAGCTTGACCCAGTCGAAGGGCTCGTTGCGCGGCAGACTGTCCAGCACGCGGCAGACGCGTTCGCGAATGATGCCCGACATGTTGTTCAGGTTCGCAGGCGCAACGATCGGGCTGACCACCTTGCGCTGACCGTCGTGCCGCGGCGGGTCCATCGAAATGAAGCTGGAACGGCGGAATTCCATGGGGCGGTCGGTGATGGAAATACCGCCCAGTTTGGCTTCCGAGGAATAGATCTCCGGATGCGTCTCGACGGACATGATGTCCTTGAACTTCGTTACGGACCAGAACGAGCCGTATTTCCCGTCCTTCCGGTAATGCACCGGCGCCTCCCGGCGCAGCCGTTCGAAATACGGGTGATACACGTCGTTTTGGAACAGTTTCGGATCGCTGACGTCGATCTCGCTCAACGGCATCGTCCGGGCATGAATCCCAGCTTCTTCCTGGGCGGCATCGTAATGAACTGGCGCGTTCATGATGGCGGTCTCCGGTTCAGTGTTGGCCTTCCGGCATGCGCACAACAAGTCCGTCCAGATCCGCCGTGATCGTGATCTGGCAGGACAGGCGGGAATCGGGCTGGGTCACAGCGGCGAAGCTCAGCATGCTGGCTTCCTGGGAACCATCGACCGGCAGACCGGTTTTCGCGATCCATTCGGCGTTCACATAGACGTGGCAGGTGGCGCAGGCACACTCGCCGCCGCAGTCCGCGTCGATACCCCGAACATTGTTGTTCACGGCGGCTTCCATCAGAGTCTTGCCAACCGCGATTTCCACGGTGTGCGGCGTTCCGTCGTGTTCGATGAATGTAACCTTTGGCATCGGCGTTCCCTCGGATTGGTTTTACGGTGTTAAGCAGAATTCGCGGGCGGGCGCCACTCGATCCGATCAGGACGCGAGTTCCTGCATCGTGACCGACATGTCGGCGATCCGGTCTGCGGTCAGCTTCTTGCGCCGCTGCACGATCCGCCGCCCGCCCATGAATTCGATGGAGGCATTGACCGCCTCGACCGCTTGCACCGTGCCGTCGGCGGTCAGATGGAACAGCGCGAATTTCCCGGCGGCGACGTCGCCGCGTACCACGATTTCCGTCGCGTCGAAGGGAATGCCGGCGATTTGCAACCGCAGATCGTATTGATCGGACCAGAACCACGGCACCTCCGCCGCGGGCCGGGGGCGGCCGCAGATCGCCGAGATC
>JAYWAX010000549.1:0-3500 GCA_043782125.1 Acetobacteraceae bacterium
TCTTGTTCCTGCCGCGCGCCGAGGCCGCGACGGAACCGGTGGCACAGGAACACCCGGTCGTACTGGGCGTGGGCGAAACCATCTTGCTCGTCGAGGATAACGCCGCCCTGCGTCAGGCCACCGCCAACATGGTCGCCGCCTTGGGGTACCGGGTGCTGACGGCGGAAGACGGGGCGGCGGCGCTGGCGGTGGCGGCGGCGCACCCCGGGGTCGATCTGCTGTTCTCCGACGTGATCCTGCCCGGCGGCATGAACGGATTCGAGCTGGCGCGAGAACTCCACCGCCGCGGGAACCCGATGGCGGTGTTGTTCACCTCCGGCTTCGCCGATCCCGCAATGGTGACGCGGGACCGGCCAAACGACGGCGCGACCATCCTGACCAAGCCCTATCGGCGCGGCGAACTCGCAGAGGCTTTGCGTGCGGGTCTCGCCCGCCGCCCGGCCGCCGTTGCAACCAAGGCCGCGGGGTAATCGGGCGAAGGAAGAAAGGCACCGGGGCTCCGCCCTCGTGGGGTCTGGGGCAAAGCCCCGGTGCTTTTCTTCCTCCGCCCGATTGTCCCGGCCCCGGCCCAGGCGATCGCGTCAGGACGCGATGCCAAGCGCCTTTTTCATCGCGCGCAGATTGCCACGCAGGTTCCGCGTATAGCGCGCCGTGATGTCCTCGTCCGTATTCCCCTCGGACGCGCTGAGGTGAACGATCAGCGCGATGCGCGACGTATGGGCGTCCAGCGGAATGACCGCGACAGTGGACCGGTAATCCGCCATCTCCGGGCGATCGACCATCGTATAAGTATAAGAAAACTGGGATTCCGCCGCGAGACGTTCCTTCACGACGCGGTTTTCCGGCATGTTCAGGGTGCGGATTTTGCCAAGCGGCGTGTCCTCGACGGACTCGCTCTGAACCAGCACCGCCCATTTGCGAATGCCGCCGAAATCGCCGATCGTGTCCCACACGGTCGCGGCGGGCAGGTTGACGTCTTCGAACGTGGATACGTCGGCCATGATGGTTTTCCTCCGGTTTGGCCAGATTAAAGGCGCGGATCGGCGGCGTTGCAAGAACGCTTGCTCCGCCCGGTGCCTGGCCTCATCATCGGCGGCGGAGGCCCCCGATGATTTCCTTGCCAGACCCGAAACCCGAAGTGATGGCCCGCCGCGACGCGATCGTCGCCGGTTTGCGCGCCGCGGTGGCAGACCGGGAGGGCGTGATCGCCGATCCGATCCGGCTGAAACCATACGAAACCGACGGGCTGTCCGCCTACCGGCAAATGCCGCTGGCCGTCGTGCTGCCCGAAACGACCGAGGAGGTCGCGGCCGTCATGCGCTTCTGCCACGCCAACGGCGTGCGCGTGGTGCCGCGTGGCGCCGGGACGTCGCTGTCGGGCGGTGCGCTCCCCTTGGCCGACGCGGTGGTCGTCGGGCTGATGCGCATGAACCAGATCCTGGATGTGAATTATCCGGATCGTTGCGCGACCGTGCAGGCGGGCGTGACCAATATCGGCATCACCAACGCGGTGGCCGATGACGGGTTTTTCTACGCCCCCGATCCGTCGAGCCAATTGGCCTGCATGATCGGCGGCAACGTCAACATGAACTCCGGCGGCGCGCACTGCCTGAAATACGGCGTCACCGCGAATAATTTACTGGGCTTGAAAATCGTCACGGTGGATGGCGAAATTCTCGACATTGGCGGTGAATATCTCGACGCCGCCGGCTACGACTGGCTGGGCTTGCTCACGGGCAGCGAGGGGCAACTCGCGCTGGTCACAGAGGTCGTCGTCCGCATCCTGCGTTCGCCAGAGGGCGCGCGCGCCATGCTGGTGGCGTTTTCCTCCAACGAGGTCGCGGGCGCCTGCGTCGATTCAATCATTTCCTCGGGCATTATTCCCGTGGCGCTGGAATTCATGGATCGGCCCGCGATCCATGCCTGCGAGGCGTTCGCCCATGCGGGCTACCCGCTGGACGCCGAGGCCATGCTGATTATCGAAGTGGAAGGCAGCGTCGCCGAACAGGACGATCTGCTGGCGCGCCTGTCGGACATCTGCAACCGGCACGACCCGATCAGCCTGAAAGTCTCGCAATCCGCCGAGGAGTCGCTGGCGATCTGGAAGGGGCGAAAAGGCGCGTTCGGCGCGATCGGGCGGATCAGCCCGGATTATCTTTGCATGGATGGAACGATCCCGACCAGCCAGTTGCCGCTGGTGCTCCGGCGCATTCAGGAAATGTCGGACAGTTACGGGCTGAAAGTTGCCAATATTTTTCACGCGGGCGACGGCAATCTGCACCCTCTTATCATGTTCGATGCCAACGATCCCGCGAGCTTTCAGAAAGCCGAACATTTCGGCGCGGATATTCTCCGGCTGTGCGTCGATGTCGGCGGTTGCCTGACCGGGGAACATGGCGTCGGCGTCGAAAAGCGCGATTTGATGCCGTACCAGTTCGCCGAACATGAGCTGGAACAACAGCGCCGCATCAAATCGGCGTTCGATCCAGACTGGCTGCTCAATCCCAGCAAGGTGTTTCCGTTGCAGGCGGCGGCGCAATCCATGCCGCGGGCGGCATGACTCCCACGTTGGCGGAAGCGGCCATCGCGGCCCAGGTGGTGGCGGCGCGCGAGGCACTGCATGTGCGCGGCGCGGGCACCAAGATCGGGATGTTGCGCCCGGTGCAGGCGCCGGGAACGGTGTCGGCCGCGAGTCTGTCCGGAATTGGTCTGTACGCCCCCAAGGAATTGATTTTTTCCGCTTTGGCCGGAACGCCGTTGCATGAGATCGAAACCGCCCTCGCGGCGCACGGACAGCATCTGATCGCCGAGCCGCCCGATCTGTCCGGCCTTCTGGGCTCAGCCCAGAATACGCAAACCATTGGCGGAGTCGTCGCCACCAATCTGTCCGGCCCGCGCCGCGTGGCCTGGGGCGCCACGCGCGATCACCTGATGGGCGTGCGCGCGGTGACCGGCAGGGGAGAAGTCATCCATTCCGGTGGCCGGGTTTTGAAAAATGTCACCGGTCTTGATTTGTGCAAGCTGTTCGCCGGCAGTCACGGCACGCTTGGCGTTCTGACCGAAGTGACAATAAAGGTGCTGCCTGCGCCCGAAGATACCGGCACGATCGCCGTGTCAGGCCTGGACGCGGCGGCGGCGGTGACGGTGCTGTCGGCGGCGCTTGGTTCGCCTTACGGCGTGTCCGGCGCGGCGTGGCTTCCCGCCGGGACGCCACTGTCGCCGGACGGATCGCTGACGCTGATCCGGATCGAGGATTTCGCGAAATCGGTGTCTTACCGGACCGAAAAACTGCGGAGGGAACTGGGATATCCCACAGCGGATATTCTGGATGGCGCGGCCTCGCGGGCGCTGTGGCGCGGCGTGCGCGATGTGCGGGCGCTGACGGTCGCGGACGGCGATGCCGTCTGGCGCGTGTCCACACCGCCCTCCGCCGGCCCGGGCGTGCTGGCGGCGGTAACGGGCGCGTCTGGCTTCCTGGATTGGGGCGGCGGGCTGATCTG
>JAYWAX010000550.1:0-3496 GCA_043782125.1 Acetobacteraceae bacterium
CTGCGCCCTTTTCGGCGATCATGATCGTCGGCGCGTTGGTGTTGGTCGAGGTCACCGCGGGCATGACCGAGGCGTCGATCACGCGCAGCCCCTCCAACCCATGCACGCGCAACTGGTTGTCCACCACCGACATCGCATCCGGCCCCATGCGGCAGGAACAGCTCGCGTGGAACACCGTCGAACCGGTCTGGCGCGCATAGGCCAGGAATTCGTCGCCGGTCTGGATTTTGGGGCCCGGCAATGTTTCGGCGACCACGTAACGGGCGAGGGCAGGGGACTGGAACCACTGGCGCACCAGGCGCAACCCGGCAACGACGGCGCGGCGGTCGCGTTCGTCGTCCATATAGCGCGGGTTGATGGAGGGCTGGTCCTGGGCGCGCGCCGTGCGCGCCAGGACGTGGCCCCGGCTGAGCGGGCGCATCTGCCACATCCCGCCGGTCATGCCCGGCGTATCGGCCAGGCGGCGCACCGCGCCGGGCGCATAGCTGGCGGAGGCGAACAGCGCCTGCACATCCGGCGTCGCCGATTCCGCCAGCACCTTGACGGACGCTGCGACCAAAGACGCGCCATAGGTCAGCATGCCGCGGCCATTGAAAACCCAGCGGGCGATTTCCCCCAGAAACGGCAGGCCGCGGGATTTTTCGTTCAGCGTCGGGATGTTTTTTACCTCGCAGGAGACACGGCTGATGAAATGGTCCTGGAAGTTCTGCCCCACGCCGCGCAGCGCATGATGCGTGGGAATGCCGATGCCGCCGAGATGATCGGGATCGCCGACCCCTGAAAGTTGCAATATATGCGGCGAGCCGATGGCACCGGCGGACAGAATGACCTCGCCAGGCGCATCGGCGCGTTCGATGACGCCGCCGCGAGAAAATTCAACGCCGGTGGCGCGTTTGCCGTCGAACAGCACGCGGTGGACCAGCGCGCCGGTGACGACCTGAAGGTTCGGGCGTTTCATCGCGGGCCGCAGATACGATCGCGCGGCGCTGGCGCGAAAGCGGCCGCCGCGGGTCTGCTGCACCCAGCCGATGTGATCGCCGAGATCGTGCGGCAGATCGTTCAGGTCTTCGCGAAATTCCCAGCCCATTTGCCGGCCGGCCTCGACCGCCGCCTGGCAGAGTTCGGGCTTGTCGCGGGTGTGGGAGGTGAACAGCGGGCCACCCTTGGCGTGGACCGCGTCCGCCGGTCCGTCCCAATTTTCGGCTTTGCGGAAATACGGAAACACGTCGTCCCAGGACCAGCCGCGGTTGCCAAGCTGAGCCCAGTGATCGTAGTCCTCGGGCTGGCTGCGGATGTAGATCATGCCGTTGATGGAGCTGGAGCCGCCCAGTACGCGCCCGCGCGGATAGGGGATTTCGCGGCCGTCGAGGCCGGAGGCGGCGTCGGCCTTGAAGCCCCAGGTGAGCGTGGGATGGTCCAGGAGTTTCATGTAACCGGCGGGGATGTGGATCATCGGGTGCCAGTCGCGGCCCCCGGCCTCGATCAGGATGACCCGGATGTTGGCATCCTCGGTCAGCCGGTTGGCGAGCACGCAGCCGGCGGACCCGGCGCCGGCGATGACGTAATCCGCTTGCATGGTTGTTCCCCCGTTGGTGGCGCGATCTTATACGCACCGTCCGAAAGGGCCACAGGTCGCGCTGCCCCACCGCGATATGGCACGGCCCCGATTGGGCGATCGGGGGCGACAGGGCATCGCGAAGGGGGACACGATCGGCTGCCGGACGCGCTTTTGGTCCACGCGTCGCGCCGCGCCCGGTGGTCCGGTCGCGCCGAACCAAACTCGTGTCACGCCGGAATGGCTCAGAGAGAGCCGCCGATCCCTACGAGCTGCATCGACATGCTGTTGGCGAGCAGGTTAAAGCCCAACGCCACTGTCCCGACGATGACGCCGCCGATCAAACCGTATTCCAGCGTCGTGATGCCGCGGCGGTCGAGTCTGAGGGCGGCAAGGCGCATTATCGAATTTAACATCTGTCTTCTCCATTGAGATACATATCGATTTAAATTTTAAATTCGCGAAATGGATGTCAAACGACTTACATCCATAGAAATAACACTTGTTACGCCAGAAAAAGTCAATCGAATTACGTTCGACATCCATAAAATAGTTTTTGGGGGTGCGATCATGGCGCCATCCGGCCAAGGGCCTGTCCGCCAGCTCGGGAACGGCGTAACCGGAACGGGTTCGCGGCCGTCCGGCCAGCCCATCCGATCCAGCCCCAGGCCGCCAACCCAAAGAATGGGATCGTTCATGCTTCGCGCCTATGCCGGTATTCTCGTTCTGCTGATTCTGGCCTGGCTGCTCAGCGAGAACCGGCGGCAAATCCGCTGGCGCACTGTGGCCGGCGGGCTGGCGTTCCAGTTGGCCGCCGCGCTGCTGCTGATCGGCGTGCCCGCCGCGAACCGGGCGATGTACTGGCTGAACGACGCCGCCCATGCGCTGCACCGCGCGACACAGGCGGGCACGCGCTTCGTCTTCGGATACCTCGCCGGGCCGCCGCTGCCTTTCGCGGAGACGCATCCGGGCGCCAGCTTTATTCTCGCGTTTCAGGCGCTGCCGCTGGTGTTGACGATCGGGGCGCTCGCCTCGCTGCTGTTCCACTGGGGCATCGTGCAAGCCGTCGCCGGCGTGTTCGCCCGCCTGTTGCGTTGTGTTCTTGGCATAAGCGGCCCGCTGGCGCTTGGCGCCGCCGTTCATGTCTTCGTTGGCATGATCGAGGCGCCGATGCTGATCCGCCCCTATTTGGCGCGGATGCAACGCGGCGAATTATTCGCGTTGATGACCTGCGGCATGGCGGGCGTCGCGGGCACCGTCATGGTCATCTATGCCGCCTTTCTGTCCCCCCTGATCCCCAACGCGCTTGGCAACATCCTGATCGCGTCGGTGATCTCCACGCCTGCCGCGCTCGCCGTTGCCGCCATCATGGTGCCGTTCGCGCCGCCGGAACACTTGGACGCGACGTTCATCGCGCATGGCCGGGCCGCCGGCCCGATGGACGCGCTGGTGAAAGGGACGATGGACGCGGTGCCGATCCTGGCGGCGATCCTGGCCACGCTGCTGGTGACGGTGGCGTTGGTCGCGTTGTCGAACATGGGGCTGGCCGTGCTGCCGGACTGGGACGGCGGCGCGATCACGTTGCAACGCCTGTTCGCCGTGCCCTTCCGCCCCATCATGTGGCTGATCGGCGTTCCCTGGGCCGAAACCCAGGCGGCGGCAGGCCTGATGGCGACGAAAACCGTGCTGAACGAGTTCGTCGCTTATCTCGATTTTTCGCAAATGCCGGCGGCGGTGTTCTCGCCGCGCACGCGGATGATCCTGACATATTCGCTGTGCGGGTTCGCCAATTTCGGCAGTTTGGGGATTGTCATCGGCGGGCTTGGCGCCATGATCCCGGAACGCCGCCACGAAGTCGCCGCGCTGGGGCTGCGATCGATTCTGGGCGGGACGCTGGCGACGTGTATGAGCGGCGCGGTCGCGGGGGGACTGATGTAATGC
>JAYWAX010000551.1:0-3494 GCA_043782125.1 Acetobacteraceae bacterium
CACAATCGAGCCGCCTCCGGCAGCGCGCATCATCGGCACGACGGCTTGCAGCGCGAAGAACTGGTGGCGCAGGTTGGTGGCCAGCCGTTCGTCCCAGTATGCGACAGTCACGTCTTCCCAGTTATGGCGTTGATCGTTGGCAGCGTTATTGACCAGGACAGAGATCGGCCCGAGTTTTTCGCCCGCCGTCCGGATTGCCTGTTGCAAAGCGGCAATGTCTTTCAGGTCGCAATGCTGATAGAAGGGTTCCGGATGTCCGGCGTTCCGCAAAGAAGCAGTCAGCTCCGCCGCGGCGGCGTCGTTTATGTCCACAAACGCTACGCGCGCGCCCTGTTCGGCGAAATGCGCGACTTCCGAAGCACCGATGCCGCTGGCGCCACCGGTCACGAATACGACTTTATTTCGAAGACTGGGATAAATCGCAAAGCCGGTCATGTCAATTTCTTCCGGATGGAGGCAACGATTGCCTCTGGCGTGGCGGCGATGCCCACGACGATCGGATATTCGTCCGGGCCGGGTTCTTCCAGCGCCCGGAACTGGCTGTCCAGCAACGCGGGCGGCATGAAATGCGCTTTTCTGTCGTGCAATCGTCCGGCGATTTCGGCCCGGGTGCCACTTAAATAAACCAGGCGCATATCGGGCCGCCCGCCGGTCAGAATGGCGCGGTAGGATCGTTTCAGGGCGGAACAGGCCACGGAAGCCGACTCCCCACGGGCGCGGATCGCGTCGATTTCCGCCGCGATCGCGTGCAGCCATGGCCAGCGATCCGCGTCAGTTAAAGGCGTGCCGGCAGCCATTTTCGCGACATTCGCCGGAGGGTGAAACGAATCGCCCTCCAGCAAAATCCAGCCCGCCGCCGCCGCAAGCCGGCCGGCAACGGTTGATTTGCCGCAGCCGGACACGCCCATGACGAGCACGATCATTCCGGCTTCGGCGCCTCGACATGGCCGCCAAAGCCAAAGCGCATGGCGGACAGCACCTTTTCCGCGAAAGTGTGCTCCTGACGCGAGCGGAACCGCGTGAACAGCGAGGCGGCGAGGACCTCGGCGGGGACGGCTTCCTCGATCGCGGCCTCGATGGTCCAGCGGCCTTCGCCGGAGTCTTCGACGACGCCGGAAAATGTCGCGAGTTCCTCGTCGCGGGCCAGCGCGGCGGCGGTCAGGTCGAGCAGCCAGGAGGTGACAACGCTGCCGCGGCGCCAGACCTCGGCGATGTCGGCCGTGTTAAGGTCGTAACGTTCCCCGGCCGCCAGTTTTGGCGAGGCGCGGCCCTTGAGGATATCGAAGCCTTCCGCCATCGCCTGCATCATACCATATTCGATGCCATTATGGATCATTTTCACGAAATGGCCCGCGCCCACCGGACCCGCGTGGATATAGCCTTGTTCCGCACGCGGATCGAGGCCGTCGCGCCCCCCGGTGCGCTCGATGGAACCCATGCCCGGGGCAAGTGCCTTGAAAATCGGATCCAGATGATCGACCGCAGCCGTGTCGCCGCCAATCATCAGGCAATAGCCGCGTTCCAGGCCCCAGACGCCGCCGGAGGTGCCGACGTCCAGATAACGCAGTCCCTGCGCCGCGAGTTCCCGCCCGCGGCGGACGTCGTCCTTGTAATAAGTATTGCCGCCATCGATAATAATATCGCCCGCGCTCATCATGCCCGCGAGTTGGGCGACCGTGTCCTCGGTGATTTTGCCGTGCGGCAGCATGATCCAAACGGTCTTCGGCGCACCCGTCAGTTTCGCGACCATGTCGGCAAGGCCGGAGGCGGCGATGGCGCCGTCCGCGCCGAGGCCCTGGACCGAGGCGGGATTGGCGTCCCAGACAACAGTGGAATGACCGGCGCGCATCAACCGCCGGGAAATGTTCGCGCCCATCCGGCCAAGGCCGACCACACCGATTTGCATGTTGGAGTCTCCGTTTCCATCGCACCCATCGTGGCACGGCCTGGGCGGTGGGCCAACGGTGGTGGGGCGAGGGGAAAAGGCGTGTCCGGGGATTTTTATTCCGGGATTAGAACGGAGTTGGCTCAGGCGGTTGCGTCGCCGCGCCGTTGCCGCAGGTCGCCTGTCCAGGGCTCGCCCGGTTTAAAGAACAACGCCAGTCTCAGACTTTCCGCGATCCGGCGCGCCCGCACCCCGAATTCCTGGGCGATCGCCGGGACGAACAAAGATTGTGCGGTGGCTTCGAACAGATCGAGCCAGTGGGCGAACATCTCCGGGCCGATACCCGCGACCTGCTGGTGGGTCGCGACCGGGTTCCCTTTGTAACGGCCGCTGGTCAGCATGACCGACGACCAGAACGCGTACATTTTCGTCAAATGGACGGGCCAGGCGTCCGGCGGGATCGCCGCCAGAAATACCGGGCCCAGGATCGGATCGCGCCGGATCGCGGCGTAGAAGCGATCGACCAGGACGGCGATATTGGCCTCGTCGATGGTGGCGAAGGGTTGTTCCATGACCGGAATATGAGGCCCAAAAAACCTGCGTTCAAGGCCAGCCGCCGTGCGCCTGGATCACCCCAGACGCGCGGCCAGCGCGCCCACGGCGGCGTCGAACATCGCTTCCGTCAGCCGCCCGGTGTTCGTGTTGAGCCGCGAGACATGGTAACTATCGGCCAGCAGAAGCCCGTCCGGCAGCACATGGATGGCGCCGTGGCGGAACACGGCGTGGCTGGCTTTCAGCCCCTTGGCCTTCAACACCGCCTTATGCGCGACCAGGCCAAGCGCGAGGACAGCGCGCAAATTTGGCATGGCGCCCAGCTCTGCCGCGAGGAACGGGTTGCACGTGGCGATTTCCGCCGTGGTGGGCAGATTGCCCGGCGGCACGCAGCGCACGGCGTTGGTCACGCGGCAGGATTGCAAACTCAACCCGTCGTCCGGAGCGGCGCCATAAACACCGGTGGCGAACCCGAAACGCGGCAAGGTCCGGTACAACAGCACGCCCGCGAAATCGCCGGTGAACGGGCGTCCCGTGCGATTCGCGCCGCGTACGCCTGGCGCCAGACCGGCGATCAGAACCCGCGCATCCAGCGCCCCGAAACTGGGGACCGGGGCGTTGTGCCACTCGGGATGCGCGGCACGGTTGGCGGCGCGGTAGTCCGTCAACCTCGGACAGAGTTCGCAGTCTTTTCCCGGAAGCGTAACTCCAGGGATCACGCGGCGTCGTGCGGATCGGCAGCGAAGGGCTCGGCCGGCGTGTGGCGCACGGGCAGCGGGCGCGGGCGCAATTCGGTCTGACGCCGGGTGAATTCCGGGGCGATATCCGCCAGTTCCAGGAACTGGTCGGCCTGGCGGCGCAGCTCGTCGGCGACCATGGGCGGGCTGGAGCGGATCGAAGACACGACAGACACGCGCACACCGCGGCGCTGCATGGCTTCGACCAGGCGGCGGAAGTCCGAGTCGCCGCTGAACAGCACCGCGTGATCGATTCGCGGCGCCAGTTCCAGCATGTCCACCGCGACCTCGATATCCATGTTGCCTTTCACTCGGCGGCG
>JAYWAX010000552.1:0-3480 GCA_043782125.1 Acetobacteraceae bacterium
GGAGGGACCCAGGAGCGAGACGAACTCGCCTTGTTTCAGGGTCAGGCCGACATCGACGACGGCCGGTGTCTTGCCGAAGCTTTTGCCAAGGCCGATTAATGAAAGTTTGCTCATTGCCGTTCCCGCCTCAGCATGAAGTCGCGTCCCAACAGCGCCGAGGCAATCCCGACGATGGCCAGCGTGGCGATCAGCAGCAAAAAGCCCAGGGCGGCGAGGTGTTCGAAATTGCCTTCCTCGCTCATGTCCATCAGCATCACCGACATGGTGCGGGTCTTGGGACCGTATAGGAACATGGCGGTGGAAAGTTCCCGCGTCGCGGGGATGAAGACGAGCAGCCAGGCGCCGACCAGGCTGCGCTTCATCAGCGGCGCCATGACCTTTCGAATCGCCAGCAAGCGGCCGCCGCCGAGGATGCGGACGGCTTCCTCCATTTCCGGGTTGATCGCGCGGATCGCGGCGTCGGCGTTGGCATAGCCGATCGGGAGGAAACGCGTCGAGAAGGCCAGAATAAGAATGGTCGCGGTGCCGTACAGGGCCAGCGGCGGCGGGGCATAGGCGGAATAAAAGGCGATCGCGAGCACAATACCGGGCACGACGAAGGGCGCCATGGCGACGAAGCTCAGAATACCCGCGTAAGGAAGCAGTTTCCGGCTGACGATATAGGCGATGGCGAGGCCTAGCGCGATCGCGATGAAGGCGGCGGCAGCGGCATAGGTAAAGCTGTTCACCACCGATTGGGCGGCGGTTTCGTGCTGAAACAGGATGTAGTTGAAGTTTTTAAGCGTGAGATTGTCCCAGCCGAAGCCCCGGCCCCAGGCTTTGGCCAGGGCCGCCTGCATCAGAACGATGTAGGGCAGCAGGACCGCGAGGCAGAGGATGAACAGCGAATACCCCAGCATGACGAACCGCCAAGGGCCCAGGTCCATGATCCGGCGCTCGCCTCCTTTGCCGGTCATCGCGACGAAGCCGCGGCGGCGGACCAGCCAGCGTTGGACTCCGAACATCGCGACGGTGATCAGTAGCAGCGGCACAGCATAGGCCGCGGCGACCTCGGCGCGGATCGGCTGACTGAAAAATTGCAGAAGCTGGGTGGTCACGACGTTGAAACGGGCGGGGATCGCGATCAAAGCGGGCGAGCCGAACAGGGCGATCGCTTCGAGGAAGGTGATAATGGCGCCGCCAAGGATGGCCGGCATGACCAGCGGCAGGGTGACGCGCAGGGTGGTGCGAACGATGCCCGCGCCAAGGATGTTGGCCGCATCCTCCATTTCCGACGAAACGACGTCGAGCGCGGCGCTGGTGAAAATGAAGATATAAGGAAAAGAATAGATCGAAATGATAAAAGTCAAACCGGAAAATGTGTAGATATCGAGCGGGCCCTGGCTGGCGCCGGTTATTCCTACCCAGATGCGGTTCAACCACCCGGAATTCGGCCCGGCGAGCAAAATCCACCCAATCGCGCCCAGATAGGGAGGCGTGATAAAGGCGCCAAGCACCAAGGTTCTCACCAGGCCTTTGGCGGGCATGTTGGTCCGGGAAATCGCCCAGGCGATGGGCACGGCGAAGGCGAGGCAAAGACAGGTGACGCTGAACCCAAGCCGGATCGAGTTCCACATCGCCGTCAAATAGCGCGGCCGGGAATAAGCCGCGACGTAGTTCGACAACGTGAAGGCGCCGGTATCCGCGTCCTCGAGGCTGGTTCGGACCAGCTGGTACAAGGGGTTGACGACCAGAAACAGGAGGACGGCGGCCAGCAGAACCCACAGGATCAACAGCGGGTCGAAGGACCTGGAACGCAGACTGGTCTGGCGCGCGCCGCTCATGCGATCGGGCCTGTGTATGTCGCGCGGTTGTTCATCGGTCCTCCCTGGCGCCGGTAAAGCAGAGCGCGGACCGGTTGACCAGAGGTTGACGGTCCCGCAGGCGAATTGGAGATTGCCGGTTCGATTGGAACCGATGGCGAGGCGCGCATGACCGGGGACCCGTATTTTCTCACCATCGCCAAGGCGTCGGAGCTGATCCGGCGCCGCGCGCTGTCGCCGGTGGAACTGACCCGGGCGTTTCTGGATCGAATCGCGGCGATCGACCCTCAGTTGAACGCGTATTTGCTGGTGACGGGGGATCGGGCCCTGGCGCAGGCGCGGGTGGCGGAGGCGGAGATCGCGGCGGGGAAGTGGCGCGGGCCAATGCATGGCATTCCCTACGCGCTGAAGGATATTTATTGCACCGCCGGGATACGCACGACGTCGCACTCGCGCACCCGCGAACATTACGTGCCGGATTTCGACGCAACGGCCGTGACGAAGCTGAACGCGGCCGGCGCGGTGCTGCTGGGGAAACTATCGACGCACGAGTTCGCGCATGGCGGGCCATCCTTCGATCTGCCGTGGCCACCGGCGCGCAATCCGTGGAACCGCGATTATTTTACCGGCGGGTCATCCAGCGGGTCCGGCGCGGCGGTGGCGGCGGGCCTGGCCATGGCCGCCCTGGGGTCCGACACCGGAGGATCGATCCGCAATCCGGCGGCGTTGTGCGGGTTGATCGGGTTGAAGCCGACCTACGGGCTGATCGGACGGAGCGGCGTTTACACAAACTCCTTCAGCTATGACACGGCGGGTCCGATGACCTGGTGCGTCGAGGATTGCGCAATCTTGCTTGGCGCGATCGCGGGACACGATCCGAACGATCCCGCCAGCGCCAACCGCGCGGTTCCGGATTATCGATCCACGTTGGCCGCCGGGTTGAAGGGCGCGCGGATCGGCGTGCTGCGGCATTTGTACGAGACCGATGTCGAATCGCCGGACGTCGCGAAAACGGCGATGGAAGCGGCGTTGGCGGTGTTCCGGTCGCTTGGCGCCACCGTTTCCGATGCCCGCATCCGGCCCGCGCAAGATTATTACGACGTGAAGATTGTCGGCGCGGAAAGCGAGCTTTACGCCGTCCACGAACCCGTCCTCCGCACCCGTCTCTCCGATTTCGGCGAAGACTTCCTGGGCCGCTCCCTGGGGGCGCTCCTGTTCTCCGCCTCCGATTACGTCCAGACGTCGCGCGAACGGCGGGCGATGATCGCGGAGATGGTACCGCTGTATGAAAAATTCGATTTTTTGGTGACGCTCGCGCCCG
The DNA here is from genome assembly GCA_043782125.1 of Acetobacteraceae bacterium. Lineage (GTDB taxonomy): Bacteria > Pseudomonadota > Alphaproteobacteria > Acetobacterales > Acetobacteraceae > Rhodopila. Next base: position 3,124 of record JAYWAX010000552.1, read on the forward strand.
GGCCCGCGCCGCTGCTGGACGGGCATCAGACGATTAACTTCTGGCGCCGGGCGTCGCTGACGACACCGTTTAATGTGTTGGGCGGACCGGCGGTGGCGCAATGCATCGGGTTCTCGGCGCAAGGGATGCCTCTTTCGATGCAGATTGTGGGACGCCCATTCGACGAGGCCGGTGTGCTATGGGCGGCTCAGGCATACGAAACCGCGACGGGATGGGGGACGCGGCGGCCAGTGCTGGACCCGAACGCAGAGTTTTCCGCCGCGCTGCCGCCGATACCGCCGCCCGCGACGGCGGAGATCGGCCAGGCCGAATGCGACCGCATCGCGGATATCTGCCGCCGCTCTGGGCTGACGCTGA
>JAYWAX010000553.1:0-9614 GCA_043782125.1 Acetobacteraceae bacterium
CCTTCGGCACGCCGTGCGAAGAGTGGGTGCCGAACCCCATTCTCACGCGCGCGATGGAACGCATTCTGATTCTGCACATTGATCATGAGCAGAATGCCTCCACCTCCACCGTGCGCCTGGCGGGATCCACCGGCGCCAATCCGTTTGCGTGTATTTCTGCCGGTATCGCCGCACTGTGGGGCCCGGCGCATGGCGGCGCGAACGAGGCGGTGCTTAAAATGCTGACCGACATCGGTCACGTCAAGAACATCCCTGACTTCCTGGAAGAGGTGAAGGATCGCGGCAACCACGCGAAACTAATGGGTTTCGGACACCGCGTTTACAAGAACCACGACCCCCGCGCGACCATCATCCAGAAAGCTTGCCACGACGTGCTACGCGAACTCGGCATCAAGGGCGATCCGTTGTTGGATCTGGCCATCGAGCTGGAAAAAATCGCGCTGAACGACAAATACTTCATCGACCGGAAGCTGTATCCGAACGTCGATTTCTATTCCGGCATCATTCTGAAGGCGATGGGCTTCCCAACGTCCATGTTCACCGCGCTGTTCGCGGTGTCCCGCACCGTCGGCTGGGTCGCGCAATGGAAAGAAATGATCGAGGATCCGGATCAGCGCATCGGCCGTCCGCGCCAGATTTATACCGGTCCGGCGACACGGCCGTACGTGGACGTCGCGAAGCGCGGCTGAGGACCCGGTTCGGGCGGCACAAGCCGCCCGAACGCCGGCCCGCTTTTGTTCCAAACCGGCATCTCCGGTCGCGGCGTCGCGCCGCCGGCCAACCCCCGGCCGCGCCCGCCACCATCGCAGGCGCCGTTCGTTCTTCGGGCCCGGATCAACCGTCCCCCCGCTACCGTCGCGGCGCCTCCGCCCGCGCGAACATCCCGTAATCCCGCGCCGTCGCCACCAGCCGGTGCCCCGCGCCCGCCGGGATCGCCGTAACCCCCGCCGCAGCCGCCGCCGCGTCCCGCCACGACAGCACCAGCAGAAACGCGCCGGGAGTCAGCAACGGCTCGAACACATCCCAGGCCTCCAGCCCGTCCGCCGTTTCGGTAAAGCCCAGGTGGCGCGCGATCTCGGCAACTGGCTGGTCCGGCGAACCCGGCGGCAACGACCCGGGGCCGATCAGCGAGACCAGGCCACGCCCAGGAAGGGCTTCGGACGCGGCGGCAATGATGGGCCCGACCCGCAGGCGATACCCCTGAAATATCTCGGAACGGCCGCGATCCTGCGCCAGCCGGTGCCCAGAGTGCGCCCGCCACCGGGCCAGGCCCGCCTCGTCCTCCCACAACGACAGCGACAGCACCCATCCTGGGCGGCGGCGCGAGCGATACCGGACATTGTCCAGAAATCCCTCGATCCCCAGCAATTCCGGACGCAGCGAGCCGGCCACGGCCAGATATTCGTCCCAGTGGTCTGGCTTTGGCTCGACTTCGAAGACAACGGCGAACATTTCGACATCTCCCGGCGGACAGGCGGGGAACCCCATACACCTTCGGCCGCGCGCCCAGAATACCGGCGGCCCGCCAACTTATGGGCAATCGCTTGGATGCAGCCGCGCGCCTCTCCGCGTCATGGCACGACTTGATCGGGCCATCGGGCATGGCACCGACGCCACGGTGTGAGGCACGCACCACCGTCGCATGTGCCGGCGAACAGGCGGAGGTGCCGTTCCCGATGGTCCGGACGAGCCGAACCACGACGCAAAAAAAACGACCCCATTCATTCCGGCGATTGCCCAGCGCACGCGGGGGCATACCATGACGCGGCGAGGATGTTGCAATGGGTCAATCGCTCCAGCGGCGCCCGTAGCCCAATGCATATCGGGCTCCCCCGGGCACAAGGCCAGTGGCGCCGCGCGCCATCGGTCGCGCTTTCCCCCGTTTGGTCTAAGGTGCCGCCAACCGCCCCCCAAAGGATTTCCGCCCATGCCGCCCTGGCCCGCTCGCGCCGTTCGCCGCCTGATCCCCATTCTCGCCGCCATGACCCTGCTCGCGAGCCCGGTACGCGCGGGCGACATCGCCGTACTGACCGCGGGCGCCTTTAAGCCCGTCCTGCTCGACCTGACCGCAGTGTATGAGGCCGCGTCCCGCGACTCCGTCTCCATTTCCAACGACACCGCCGGCGGTGTCGCCGCCCGCATTGGGCGCGGCGAGGAAGTCGATCTCGTCATCCTGCCCATGGCCGGCCTCGAAGCGCTGACGGCGCAGGGCAAGATCGCTGCGGGGACGGCGGTGGCGCTGGCGAAGTCCGGGATCGGAGTCGTGGTCAAGGAAGGCGCGCCGAAACCCGACATAAGCACCGTCGAGGCGTTCAAACAGGCGCTGCTGGCGACCCCGTCCTTCGCCATGATCGACCCCGCTGCCGGCGGGTCCTCCGGCATCTACCTCGCCGCGCTGTTCGAAAAACTGGGTATTGCCGAACAACTGAAAGCCAAAACCATCCTGGTCCCCGGCGGCCTGACCGCGTCCCGCGTCGACAACGGCGAGGCCGCGATGGCGCTGCAACAAATCAGCGAACTCCGCGCCGTCCGCGGTGTGCAATTCGTTGGACCTTTGCCCGCGGATATCCAGAAATACACGATTTACGGCGGCGCCATCCCCGTCAAAGCGCGCCGCCCGGAGGCAGGCAAGGCGCTGCTTTTGTTTCTTCAGTCCGAGGCCGGATTGAATGCCCTGGCCGCGCGCGGTTTGGAAAAACCCTGATCCAAGGCGGAAGCCGTTTGAACATTGACGCCACGATTTAACGTGATACACTAATTATGGATGTCCAGTTCGACCCCGCGAAGCGCGTGGCCACGCTGCTGCATCGTGGCCTTGACTTCGCCGATGCCGGGTTCGTCTTCGCGGGACGCACCGTCACCGCGCGCGACTTACGCCGCGATTATGGCGAGGACCGATATATCTCCGCCGGACACCTGCGCGGTCGATGTGTCGTCCTGGTCTGGACCTCGCGCGAAGGTGCGCGGCGGATTATTTCGATGAGGTTTGCCCATGCCGAAGAAGAAACCCGCTGGTTCGCTCGATTGGACCGACCCCGATGACGCCCCGGACCTGACTCTGGCGCTGCTGGACCGGGCCGAAATCTTCGACGGCAACCGCTTCGTCCGCCAAGGCCGCGGCCGGCCGAAATCGGCGGGGGCGAAGGAACAGATCAGCGTGCGGCTCGACCCCGACGTGGTTGCCCGCCTGCGGGAATCTGGGCCGGGATGGCAATCGCGGATCAACGTCCTGTTGCGCGAGGCGCTGGGACTCGACCAGCCCGGAACCCGCGCGGCCTGACCCGATCGGGGCGCCAACCTTGCGCCGAATTGCCCCACCGGTCACCTGACCCAGACGCACGCGATGTCCGGCGCATCGGCGTCGCAGTCCTTGGCGATCGAAGAGACCTGCATCGCATTGGCCGGCACGCGCAGCGTCTGCAGCACGCGGCTCTGGTACGCCGGCTGTGCGACCCCGGTCCGCGCGGGCATCGTCTCTCCCCGCCGCGTACGTTGGGCCGCCAGGTCGCTCCGCTTCCGCTTGTCGCTTGCTCATGACCTCGGGCGAGGCGAAACTCCAGGATCGGAATCCGGCTCGACGGGCCGCACCCGCGCGTTCCGGCTGGGTGAGTCATCGCCTCCCATTTCGGCCGAACGCACTCCCTTCCAGCCTGGTGTGCCATCTTTGGCGCGCGCCGGGCGATACGCATGGGCCTGGATGCCGCGCTGCCAGACCTTGTCACGCGGAATACGAACCCGAAGTTCGGCTCCGTCGCAAAAGAAACTCCCGCCCTCACGACACCCCCAGCAGCCGCAACACCCCCGTCCCGTAACGCTGCAATTTCGATACGCCGACGCCCTTGATCGCGCCAAGCTCGTCCATATTCCCTGGGCGCGCTGCGGCGATTTCGCGCAATGTCGCGTCGTGGAAAATCACGTAGGGCGGCACCGCCTGCGCCTTCGCCTCGCTCGCGCGCCAGGACCGCAACGCGTCGAACAGCGCCTGGCTGAACTCGCCCGCCGCCGCCGCGATCCCACGGGCTGGCCTGGCTGCCTCCGCCTTGCGCGCCACGGTCTGACGCAGCAGCACCTGGGTTTCGCCGCGCAGGATCGGGCGTGCCTTGTCCTCGACCAGGAACAATCCGCCATGCCCCTGTGTGTCCACGTCGAGCGCGCCCAACGCGATCAACTGGCGGACCATGCCACGCCACCACGGCACCGCATGGCTGGCGCCGATGCCGAAGACCGAGAGTTTATCGTGTCCGTGACGCAGCACCGCCTCGGTTTTTTCGCCGCGCAAAACGGCGATGGTGTGAACCGCGCCGAATATCTGATCGGTACGGTAGACCGCCGACAGCAATTTCCGCGCTTCGGTCGTCGCGTCCTGGGTGACCGGCGGGTTGTCGCAATTGTCGCAATGACCGCAGGGCGCGTCGAGGTCCTCGCCGAAACAGGCGAGCAAACCCCGCGTGCGGCACGTGACGGTTTCGGTCTGCGCGACCATTTCCTCCAGCCGCATCCGCATCACCCGCAACTGCGCCGAGGGCGCGGAAGACTGCGACAGCCAATGGCGCGCGCGTGCCACGTCCTGGCCGTCGAACAGCAGCAGCGTATCGGCGGGATCGCCATCGCGGCCCGCACGCCCGATCTGCTGGTAATAGGCTTCGGGGCTGTCGGGCATGTCCAGATGCGCGACGAACCGCACATCCGGCCGGTCGATGCCCATACCGAACGCGATGGTGGCGACAACAACCAGCGGCTCGCCAGAGCGGAACCGTTGCGCCGACGCGCGCTTGGTGGCGGGGTCGAGTCCGGCGTGGAACGGCACCGCCGGAAAACCTTTTTCCACCAGCTTCGCCGCGACACGCTCGGTCCGCGCGCGGCTGCCGCAATAAACGATGCCGCAGTCGCCTTTGTGGCGCCCAAGAAACGACAGAAGTTGCGCGGTTTCGCCGGTTTTCGGCTCGGCCGCGAGATGCAGGTTGGGGCGATGGAAGCTGGAAAGGAAGACTTCCGCGCCTTCCATTTTCAAGGCGGCCAGAATGTCTTTGCGCGTTGCCTCGTCCGCCGTCGCCGTCAGCGCCACGCGCGGCACGCCCGGGAACATTTCGCCCAGACGGGCGAGATCGCGGAACTCGGGCCGGAATTCGTGGCCCCATTGGGAGACGCAATGGGCCTCGTCGATCGCGAACAAGGCCAGTTCCAGCCGCGACAAGGCCTCGATGGTGCCGGACGTCAGAAGGCGTTCGGGGGACACGTAAAGAAGGTCGAGCTGGCCTTCGACCAGATCGCGCCATATCCGGCGGGATTCCTCGGGCGGCAGTTCCGAGTGCAGCGCGCCCGCGGCGACGCCAAGCTGGCGCAGCGCCGCGACCTGATCGTCCATCAGCGCGATCAAAGGCGATATCACGACGGCGGTGCCAGGCCGGCACAAGGCGGGAATTTGGTAGCAGACGCTTTTGCCGCCGCCGGTGGGCATCAAGACCAGGGCGTCGCCGCCATCGACGACGCGATTGATGACGGCTTCCTGTTGACCGCGGAAACCGGGGAATCCGAAGACCCGGCGCAAAACCGCGGCGGGTTCGTCCTGGAGGGTGGTTGTCAGCATCGGGCGCGTCTCATGCGGGCGGTTCTCATACCAACCACCCGAACGATTAACCGTTTGCGATGTCCTCTCCCGGTCATGGCACGCCCCCGAGCGGGCAATCGGGGGCGGTAAACCATCGCGAGAGTGGCCGCGATCGTAAGCAGCAAGCGCCCTTTGTCCAATCGCCGTGCAGTTCCCGATGGCCCGATCGAGTCGGGCCATGACGGGGGAGAGTTGCCTCGCGCAGAGTCAAACGTTGGGCCAGTTGGTAGCAGGCCGGCGTGTCTCATGCCGGCCTGACGGCGGATCGCGCGATATCGCGCCGAAGGACCCGCCCAGGGACGGGACGGGCGGCGGCGGTCACCGGCGGAAATGTCGCGGCGATGGGGCACTTCGAAATATCCTCGGGCGGGTCAATTCATTACCAGCGCATTGGTTAAGATTCGGTCAACCGGTGGCGGCGATCGCCTTGCCGGCGGACAGGCGGTAGATGCGGTCCAACGCCTCCACGCCGATCAGGCGGTGCGCGATCAGGATGACGGTGCGGCCCGCGCCAACCGCGTTCAAGGTGGCCAGAAACTCGCGTTCGGTGGCGGCGTCCAGACCGGCGCAGGGCTCGTCCAGGATCAGGATCGGCATGGGCGACAGCAGCGCCCGCGCCAAAGCGAGGCGGCGCCCCTGACCGCCAGAAAAGCGCGCGCCGCCCTCCCCCACCCAGGTGTCGAGACCGCCGGGAAGGCCGCGCACGGCATCGGCCATCTGGGCTGCGCCCAACGCGGCCCACAGCGCGGCGTCGTCCGCGTCCGGGCGCGCCAGCAGCAGGTTCGCCCGGATCGTGTCGTCGAACAGATGGGTCGTCTGGCTCAACCACCCCACGCGAGACCGGACATCGGCCGCCGTGAGCGTGGCCAGATCGACCCGGCCCAGAAGCACCTGCCCGGAGTCCGGCGCCACGATTTTCAACGCCAGCGCCGCGAGTGTGGATTTTCCGGAACCGGACGGTCCGATAATCCCCACCCGCGTGCCCGGCGCGATATCCAGGGTCAGGCCGTCGAAGACCGGCGGCAGTTCGGGCCGCCAGCGGAAATGGATCGAATCGAAACCCAGCCGGGTGCCCTTCGGCAAAGCCGCAGGCGTCTGGGGATCGGGCACCGGTACTGGTGCGTCTGCGGCCTCCAACACCCGCCTTGCCGCTGCGGCGGCGTGGCCGAGATACGCGCCCGCCCGCGGCAACCCGCCAATGGTTTCGAACGCCGCCAATACCAGGAACGCCGCGACGACGATTTGGGCGGGTCCGGTCCCGGCGGCGCACAGCACCGCGAAGATCGCGGCCTGCGCGCACAAAAACGCCCCCGCGCCCGCGCGCGCCGTCGCCTCCGCCAGCCCATCCTGGGCGTTCAGCAGCGCCGCCTCGCGCGCCTGGACGATGGCGAGCATTCGTCCCTCGGCCCCGAATGCGCGGACCTCGCGCCAGCCGGTCATGCTGTCCAGGACGGCGATCCGCAGATGACCCATGGCGTCCGACAGGCGCCCGCCCGCGTCCCGCGCGGCGCGAAGCGCGGCCAACGGCAGCACGAAGGCCGCGAGCACGAACAGCACCGCGATCGCGCAGGCCAGCAGCGGGGCGATCGGCGCGACCACGATCAGGGTCAACGGCAGAACGAAAATCGCGCCCGCCAACGGTACCAGGACCCGCAGATACAGCCCGTCCAAAGCCTCCACATCGTTCACCAGCCGCGCCAGCACGTCGCCCGCCTGACGAAAGCCCAGCCCGCCGGCGGCATTGACCGTCAAACGCTGGAACAGCCAGACCCGCAGATCGGACAGCGCGCGAAACATGGCGGCATGGGTGACCATACGCTCGGCATAGCGCGCGAGCACCCGGACCATGCCGAGACCGCGCAGCGCCACGGGGGCGAACAGCGCGAGGCTGGCCAACGCCGCGCCCGCCGCCGTCATCAGGCCGAGCCCCGCCGCCAAAGCCAGCAGCGAGACCGCGATCCCCGCGCCAAGCCAGACCGCCCGTGCCCGCCACAACCCGAAAATACGGCGAAAATCGTCGATCATGCGGCGCCGCGCGCCGGTTCGATGCGCCCGTCGCGCAGATCCAGGCGGCGGCCGGCAAAGCCCCTGGCGGCAGCGGAATGACTGGCCATGATGACAGTGCGGCCCGCAGCGAGGCGGCGGAGCCCGTCCAGCACCTCGGACTCGGTCGCGGGGTCGAGATGCGCGGTCGGTTCGTCCAGCAGCAGCAGCGGCGCGTTCTTCAGGAAGGCGCGGGCGATGGCGATGCGCTGCGCCTGGCCGCCGGACAGGCCGTAACCGCCCTCCCCCACCCGGGTCTCCAGACCCTCTGGCAGTTGTTCGACGAAGGTATCGACGCGGGCCGCCCGAAGCGCTTCGGCGAGTTGTTCTGTTGTGGCCTCGGGGCGCGCGAACAGGATGTTTTCGCGAATGGTGCCGGAAAACAGCACGGGCCGCTGCCCGATCCAGGCGGTGATGGCGGACAGCGCCTGGGGCACGAGGTCGGCGATGTCGCGGCCGTTGATAACGACTCGGCCGCTTTCCGGGCGGACGAATCCCAGCAACAGTTCGATGGCGGAGGATTTCCCGGCGCCCGACGGACCCGCCAGCACCACGGTTTCGCCGGCGGGCACCCGGAAACTCAGACCGTTCAGCGCGGGCCCGCGCGATTTGTCCCAGGTCAGGCGGACATCTTCGAACTGCACGCTGACCCCGTGGGTTTCGACGGTGCGGATATCGCGGACCGGCGGCGGCGCGGGCATCGGGGGGACATCGGCGAGCGCCTTGGCCGCGGCGGTGGCGTGGAACAGATCCTGGTAGGCGGCGGAGAAGGCGCGGAACGGCGCGAAGAATTCCGGCACCAGCAGCAGCACCGCCAGCGCGATCCCGGGGTCCGCCAGCGTGCCGGTTTGCCATTGGTGGCCATAGCGCAGCGCCAAAACAATCAGCGCCAGCGCCGCCGCCAGGTCCTGGGCCGCCGAAGACAGGAACGCGAGCCGCAAAACTTTCATGGTGCGCGCGCGCAATTCGTCGGCGGCGCGGCGCAACGCGGCGGCCTCGTCGGCGGCGCGGCCCAGAAGTACGATTGTGGCGATGCCGCGGATGCGGTCGAGAAAGCGGGTTTGCAGCCGGGTCATGGCGATGAACTGGTCGCGCGCGGCCGCGGCGGCGCCCAGCCCCGACAGCGCCATCGCGGCGGGGACCAGCAGGCCGGTGGCGCCGAGTATCAGGCCCGCGGTGCGATCGACCAGCAGGACGGTCAGAGCGACGGCGGCGGGCGCGGCGGCGGCCAGCACCGCGGCGGGAATGAAGCGGGCGAAGAAACCGTCCAGGGATTCTATCCTGTCCACGACGACGGCGGCCAGTTCCGCCGAGTGGCGGGATCGCGCCAGGGTAGGGCGCGCCCAGGAGAGGCGGGACAGAATGCCGGTGCGGAGACGGCGGCGGGCGGAGGCGCCGGCTGCGAAGCTGAGACGATCGGCCGCATACATCAGGACCGCGCGCGCCGCCGCGAGGACCGCGAACCCGGCCAAAGCGGGTGCGGCAGAGATGCCGGTCAGCACCCAGGCAGCGCAGAAGGCCTGACCGATCGCCAGAATTGTGCCCAGAAGCCCCAATGCGACGATCGGGCGCGCCGGGCCGTACCCCGCGCGCCGTTCGCGCCCGAGCCAGGCTCGGGCCGCCTCTTTGCTTGCTTCGATGTCGGACATGCCGTTCGGATTTAGCGCGGCGCCGGGCTGTTGGACAGGGCCGTCGTCGCGTTTGGATTTTGTTGGCGGTTCGTCGATCGGGAGGGAGACGGGAGGAAGGGCGGGACAAACATCCATGTCCCGCCCCGCCGCCTGCTGGTTCTTATTCGGCGCTTACGCCGTCGCGCCGCCATCGACCGGCAACGCAACGCCGGTGATATAGGACGCCTCGTCCGAAATCAGGAACAGCGCCGCGCTGGCGACTTCGTCCGGACGCGCGGGACGGCCCATCGGCACCTGCCCGCCGCGTTTCAGGATCAGCGATTCCGCCGTCT
>JAYWAX010000554.1:0-3466 GCA_043782125.1 Acetobacteraceae bacterium
CGATTGCGGCCTGATGATCGAGCAGGTCGAAACTGTTCTCGGTATTGTCGGGAACAGTTTCAGCCTTCGTTTTCCGCCGGAAACTCTGGACGAGGTGCTCCGGCTGGAGGAGCTGTGCATGCTCGCGAGTTGGATGAAGGGCCTTTATAAGCGTCCGCCGTTCATCTCGGATGGGTTCGAAAGTAACTGCCGGGGTATGAACCCCGGTTGTAGCTGAAACGTGCCATGGGCGCCGATTGCCCGTCAGTCGTCGGCCGATCGGCGTCGATGTCGGTGAGCAATGGACCGCTGTCCGTTTGCCCGCTCGTCGTCAGTCCTCGAATTTTGGCAGTTTCAGCGCCAGGTCGTCATAGGCGTCTTCGTCGGTGCGGTCGTAACGTAGCGGCGTCACCACGATCCGGCCCGCGCGCATCGCGCTGTAGTCGGTGCCGGGGCTTTGCGGACGATCGCTTCGATGAAAATTCAACCAATGATAGGTCATTCCGCGTGGGTCGGTCCGGGTATCGACGTGCATACCGCCGATCACACCCTCTCCTTGTCTGGCGAGCGCGATAGGCCCCGCTTCGCTGGCGGGGATCGGCGGGAAGTTCACGTTCAGGCAGGCGTTTTTGGACCAGCCGGTCTCGAGCAGTTTCAGGATTGTCGGGACGCCCAGGGTGCGGGCGGTGTCCCAGGGGACATTGCGGCGATCGGTGAAGGCCTGACTCAGGGCGATGGCCGGGACTCCAAGCATCATGGAGGTCATGGCGCCGCCGACGGTTCCGGAAAAGACTGACTCGATGCCGAGATTGACCCCGCGATTGACGCCGGACAGCATGAGTTGCGGCGGAAAATCTTTCATCAGGTGGCAAATACCCATCGCCGCGCAGTCGCCTGGCGTGCCGGTGACCGCGAAACGCCTGGGCCCGCGCTCGTGAACCCGCAAGGCGTGATGGAGGCTGATGGCGTGCGATTGGCCGCTTTGGTCTTTTTCGGGGGCAACGACCCAAACTTCCTTTGCCACCTGGGCGGCGATCTCTTCCAGCACCGCCATGCCTGGCGCGTCGATGCCGTCGTCATTGGTCAAGATTACGCGGTCGAGCATGGGCCATCTCCAGCGTCGTTAGGGGTAACGCTGTGTGCCCGGTGCTGTTCGCCTCGTCCAGTAGACTTCGGCCGTTGCCAGGACCGCGTCGCTGGCTCAGCATCGGCGGCGGCGAAGGGAGAGAATGACGATGTTGATCATCGACGCGCAGGTGCATATTTGGGGCAGCGGAAAGCCCAGTGGGCACCACCGGCAGACCTCGATCTATACTGCTGAGGAACTGATCCGGGAGATGGACGAGGCCGGCGTGAACGGTGCCGTGCTGCATCCACCCAGTTGGGACGCGGGCTCCAACGAAATGGCGATTGAGGCCGCGCAGAAATACCCCGACAAGTTCTGTTCTCTGGGATGGTTTCCGTTGGACGACCCGTCGCAACGCAAACGCATCGAGACATGGAAGCAACAGGCCGGAATGGTTGGGTTGCGCTGGTCTTTGACGCGTGAAGGTCAGGAGACCTGGCACGCTGACGGCACGATGGATTGGCTTTGGCCGGCTGCCGAGAAGGCGGGTACGCCGATCGCGACAATGGCTTGGCGGTTCTTGCCTTTGTTCGCGAAACTGGCGGAGCGGCATCCGAACCTAAAATTGATCGTCGATCACCTTGGCGTTGTGCGTTCCGGTGTGGACGACGTCGCGTTTGGGGATCTCGGGCCGCTGCTGGCGCTCGCGCAATATCCGAACGTGGCGGTCAAGGCGACCGGCGCACCGAGTCATTCCAGCGCGCCCTATCCATTCAAGAATATCCATGATGGATTACATCGGATTTACGATGCTTTCGGCCCGGACCGGTTCTTCTGGGGGACGGACATTACGCGAATGACGTGCAGTTATCGCCAGTGCGTGACGATGTTCACCGAGGAATTGCCGTGGCTGAGCGGCGCCAATTTGGAAAAGGTCATGGGCCGCGGCGTCATCGCATGGCTCGATTGGAACCGTCCGGGCTGAGTAAATTCACGCGTGCCGGGACCGCTTTTGTCCAGAGATATCAGCGAACCAGACCGAAAGACGGCCCGCGCGGACTTTGACGGTCGCGCGCGGGCGCTCCCTGTGGCGCGCCTATCGGCCTGAGAAGACGGGCTTTCGCTTTTCCGCGAAGGCCTTCACGGCTTCTCGATGATCTTCCGTTTGCGAGCATCTGGCCTGGTGGAAGGCTTCCATGTCCAGGACAGTCTGGAACTCGCCGGTTTCTGCGGCATGGAGGTTCCGCTTCACGTATCCGAGGGCCACCTGCGGCATGTCTGCGATCCGGCGCGCGATCGCCATCGTGGTATCTCGCAGGTCCGCGTCGTCGGCGACGCGATTAACCAATCCAGCGGCGAGCGCTTCGTCGGCGGTTATCATATCGCCAAGCAAGTATAACTCGCGCGCTTTGGCGGTGCCCACAAGGCGGGTCATCGTCCAAGTGCCACCCCAGTCGCCTGACAGGCCGATTTTCAGGAAGCCGGTACCAAATCGCGCCGATCGAGCGGAGATTCGAAGGTCCGCAGCCATGGCCATGCTAAGACCGGCACCGACAGCGACGCCGTTCACCATGGCGATAACGGTTTTGGGGATAGAGCGCATCAGTTTGGGAATTTTGTTCGAAAACTGAATGCCCGCCGCGCGCGACTCGAAGCCGGCGGCAGATCGTTCGCCCATCGACTTGACGTCGCCGCCCGCGGAAAAGCCTCTGCCGGCGCCGGTCAACACGATGCATCCGATATTAGAGTCATGTCCCAGCCGGTCCAGGGCTTCGAGTAACCCGTTCCGGATATCCATGGACAGGGCGTTAAGCCGCTCCGGCCGATTTAAAGTAAGCGTGGCGATGCCGTTTTCGACGGCTTCGATCAGGTCTGGCAAGGGATCCTCCGATAGGTTGCTTTCGGAGACCTTGGCGTCACGTGGCCTCACCTGCAACAGTGGCGCAACTTAAAAGCCAGGGGAAAGCGACATGACTCTGAGATTGAGCGAAGGGCTTCGGATTGGCATACAGACAATCCATCGGCGAACGGAGCCGGCGGTTGGGCCATGGCTACCGGAAATCGGCGAGTTGGTTTCGTTGGTGCAGTTGGTCGACCAGTGCGGGTATGATTCGCTTTGGGCCGGCGACCATATTTCCTTCGCGATTCCGATCCTGGATCCCATGTTGCAGTTGGCCCAGGCGGCCGTTGTCAGCCGGAGGCTCATGTTGGGCACGTCGGTATTGCTGTTGCCATTGCGGCATCCGACCCCTGTGGCGAAGCAGGTGATGACCCTGGACCATTTGACCCAAGGCCGTCTGATTTTGGGCGTAGGGGTCGGAGGAGAGTTTCCAAACGAGTACGCGGCGTGCGACGTGCCGCATGGCGAGCGTGGCGCGCGGCTGTCGGAGGGCGTTCAGGTGCTGAAGAAGTTTTTCAGCG
>JAYWAX010000555.1:0-3462 GCA_043782125.1 Acetobacteraceae bacterium
CTGACGTTGGCGAAAGCGGACGGTCTGGGCGCGAACACCAGAACCGCCCTCGTTTTCTCGGCGCGCCCGCGTTCCATGTCAAACGTTTGATTCACATCAACGACACAGGCAATCCAGACGGATACAGCGTCTTGCCCGGCGCATGGCGATTGCCACAGCGGGTGGAGGATACGCCTGTCGCATGAACAGCAAAATCCTGGCTGGCACTGCCCTGTCCAGCCTGATGCTCGCCGGAGCGACGTGGATATGGCTCCATCGCCCCATGTCTCTGGATGTCGCCACAACCGAAAACGACATCCCAATTCGGGTCTTTGGGCTGGGCACCATCGAAGCCCAGGTGGCGAGCCGCGTCGGTTTCGAGGTCGCGGGGACGCTGACGGAGGTCTTCGCCGATCATGGCGATCTTGTCGGCTCCGGCCAGGTTCTCGCGCGGCTGAACCCAGCTGCGCAACAAAACCGGGTGGCGAAGGCCGAAGCCGGGCTGCAAAGCGCTGAGGCCCTGCAATTGCGGGTCGCCGCGGCACTGGAGCGCGCGACCGTTCAAATCCAGCAGAAGCGCAGCCTGGCGAGCCGGCGGCGGGAATTGGCGTCGCGCGGCACCGCCTCGGTCGAAACAGCGGAGTTGGCGGATACAGAGGTCGCCAGCGCCACCGCCGATCTGGCGTTGGCGAACGCCGACATGGCCGTGGCGCGCGCCACTCTGGCCGACGCGCGCGCCAACCTCGCGGCCGAACAGACAGCTTTGGCGAAGCACACTCTGACCGCGCCCTACAACTCGCTGGTCGTCAGCCGGCAACGCGAACCAGGCAGTGCCCTCGCCCCGGGGGAAGCGGTGTTCACACTCGTGGATCCCGCATCGATCTGGGTTTTGGCCTATGTGGACGAGGGCCGGGCTGGCCAAATTCGCGAGGGGCAACCGGCGCGGCTGCGCCTGCGTTCTCTGCCCGGCGAAATGTTTCCAGGCCACGTCGTCCGAATCGGACTGGAAAGCGACAGGGTGACAGAGGAACGGCGCGTTTATGTCCGATGCGAGCAATGCCCGCCGCGCCTCACGCTTGGCGAGCAAGTACAGGTGGACATCGAGGTCGGACGCCTGGCGGCAGCGCGGCTGGTGCCGGAAAACGCGGTGGAAGGATTTGACGGAGGCAGCGGCCGTGCCTGGACCATTGAGGACGGCATGCTGCGTCAGCGCGAGTTACGCTTCGTGGCCCGCACGCTCGACTCCCGCCTCGCGCTCGATCCCGCATTACCCGCCGAAATCCGCGTCGTCACCCGTATCCCGCGCACGCTGCGCGACGGCTGGGCCGCGCGGCCGCGATGAACCTGGCTCTACGCGATATCCGCCATAACCTCGGGCGATTTCTCCTGACCTGCCTCGGTCTTTCGATGTTGCTCGGGGTCGCCCTCGCCATGGTCGGCATCTATGGCGGCGTGGTGGAGGAAGCCTTGTCGCTGGCCCGCGGACTTAAAGCCGACCTGTGGGTGGTCGAAGGCGGCAGCCGCGGTCCATTCGCCGAATCCAGCCGCATCCCCGGCGACGTGCGCGAGGCCGTGGCCAGGCTGCCGGGCGTAACCGCCGCGGGCAGCCTGACGTTCCAGACCGTCGAGGCACGCCATGCCGGCGGACCCGGCGGCGGGGAACCGCCCAGTGAAGACGCGGTACTCGAGAGTTCGGGGGAGTCAGGACGCCAGCGCGTGGGCGCCGTTGTCCGGTTACAGGTCGTCGGTTACGAGTTGGATCGTCCGGGCGGGCCGCCAGGAATCGTCGAGGGACGCGGAATCTCCCGGGGACGGCTGGAAATGGCGGTGGATCGCGGTGCCGGGGTGCCGCTGGGCGCCATGGTGGAAATGGCCAATGTCGGATACCGGGTGGTCGGCATCACGACCCGCGCGGTATCCACCGGTGGCGATCCGCTGGCCTGGATCACCTTGCGCGACAGCCAGGACCTTCAGTTTCGCCTGAAACCGCCAGCGGCCCGGCGGGCGCGCGAGGGCGGCGGCGGGTCGCTGCCTCAGGATACTGTGAACGCGGTGATCGCCCGGATTGCGCCGCATGCCCGCGTTGAAGCCGCGATCGCAGAAATCCGGCGCTGGAAACATTTCGCGGCCCTCACCGCCGCCGAACAGGAGCAGGTCCTGACACGGAGCGTCGTCGATCGCGCTCGCAAACAACTGGGCTTGTTTACCAGCATCCTGTTGCTTGTTTCCGCTGTCATCGTGACGTTGATTGTCTACACGCTCACCATGGACAAAATGCGGGAGATCGCGACGCTGAAGCTGATCGGCGCCCCGGACTCAACCATTGTCGCCCTGGTGATGCAGCAGGCGTTGTTGCTGGGTGCTGTTAGTTTCTCCGGTGGCACAGCGCTTCTGTTGGCCGTCAAGGATTATTTCCCGCGCCGGGTTTTGCTGGGGCCCGAGGAAATCGCGGCGTTTGGGGCAGTGGTCGTTATAATTTCGTTGTTGGCGAGCCTCCTTGGCGTCCGTTACGCGCTGAAGGTCGAACCTGCGCAGGCCTTGGGCGGATGACCGCCATGGTGGAACTGCGCGGCATTTCGAAAACGTTCGGCCACGGCGAAACGCGGGTCCAGGCCTTGTCGGATATCGCCCTGACCGTAGCGAGCGGCGAAGTGATCGGGCTGCGAGGGCCGTCCGGCAGCGGCAAATCCACGCTGCTCAACCTGGTGGCCTGCATTCTCGAACCCGATGCCGGCGTCCTGCGCCTCGCGGGTGAAACCGTGTGGGACGGGCGCTGGTCTCGCGCCGATCTCCGCGCGCTGCGGCGGGAAAAGATCGGGTTTATCTTCCAGTTCCATAATCTGCTGCCGTTTTTGGACGCGACCGACAATGTCGCGCTGGCAATGACCTTGACCGGCGTGCCGCTGGCCAAGGCGCGGGTGCGGGCACGCGAGTTGCTGGATTACCTTGAGGTGGGGCGCCGCGCCGGCGCCATGCCCGCCAAACTTTCTGGCGGCGAAGCGCAACGGGTGGCGATCGCCCGCGCGCTGGCCAATCGGCCGCGCATCGTTCTCGCCGACGAGCCGACTGCCGCGCTCGACTCCGACCGCGCGCGCGTGGTGATGGATTTACTGCGTCAGGTGGCGCGAGAACAGGACGCGGCGATCGTGGTGGTGACGCACGACGACAAGATTTTCAGCCGTTTCGATCGGATGGTGAGCTTGCGGGACGGACGGATCGAACAGGAAGGTGTCCAAGCCACGGCCTCCCTGCAACCGGCATGAGCCGCCGGCCGCAACGCGGCGGGCATGCCCGGCTGGTGGTACGGGACTTCCCTCAACCCGCCGCAACGATCCGCGCCCGTAACTCGAACTTCTGAATCTTCCCGGTCGAGGTTTTCGGCAAAGGACCGAACGTCACGTGCCGCGGGATTTTGAAGCCCGCCATATGCGCGCGGCACCAGGCGACGATCGCTTCCGGCGTTACCGGCTCGGCCCCCGGCTT
>JAYWAX010000556.1:0-3462 GCA_043782125.1 Acetobacteraceae bacterium
CAGACGCCGTCAAACCAGCCGGAAATTCGCTGCTGTGAGTGGAACCGCGCCCTGAAGTTCGATCCTCATATCGGTCGCGCCCAGACTCTCCGTGGCGCCGGAGGTGTTGGCATAGATGAAGGTGTCGCCGCCGCCGATCCGCCAGACCACGGAATGCGCGGCCAGGCTGGATGCCGACGGTCCCGCCTGGTTCCGATATGTCAGGCCGGCGGCCCCGGGTCCGGTCAGATCGATCGAATCCATCACCACCTGGAAATTCGTCACGATATCCATCGCGCCCGGGCTCGATTCCGATGCTGCGCCGTAGACGTAGGTGTTGCCGCCGCTGCCGCCCGTCATTGTGTCGGCGCCCAGACCTCCGGCGATCGTGAGATGGCCGGTCATGCCGGCGCCAAGGATGGTGTCGCCTCCGGCCAATCCGTAAACAAAGGTGGGAGTGGCGGCGGCCAGACTGCCCGACAGCGCGCCGAGATCGATAGTGTCGCCGCTCGATCCTCCGATAACCACATCCAGCGGAACCGGTGCCGGCGATTTCGCGATCGTCGTGTCGTTCGCCGTCACTGTCAGGGCGTAAAGCCGCCCGCCCGCCGCGCCAAACACTGCCGACTTTCCGGCCGTCAGATTGCCCGACGCGATTGCGAACGACGCGGCCGATGCCCCGCCAAGCGCGTATGTGAAGCTGTCCCCGGCCACGCCGCCGCTCTGCTGGAGCGTGGCCAGCGCGCCATTCGCGGCCAGGCTTCGTGTGCCCTGCAACGCCGATAGCGCCCCCGTCGCGGCGTTTATTGTCACGCCTGTTGGTGCGGGTAGTGGCGACGAACCCTGGAGGTTCCAGCCGATTGCATCCAGTAGCGTCAGATCGGCAGCGGAGACCGGCTCGCTCACCCCGTTCGACGCGAAGGCGTCGAACGGGTCGTTGACGACAGAGGAAGCCCAGTCGCCGGGATCGCCGCCTGCGGCGGTGTTGAAATTCCCCAGATTGGTGAGGCCGCCATCGATCGAGAAATACCCGGGCGTGGTTCCGACCAGCGCCAAGGTGCCAGAAGCGGAATAATGCAACAGGTCGAGGGGGTCGTATCCGCCAAGAACCCCGTTCACGCTGATCCCGGCCAGCAATTGACGGCCCATGACCTCCGTCAGTTCATGCAGCACGGTGGCGAAGAAATCGTAGGTTCCTGGCGCGACGGTGCCGCCGGTCTCGTTCAATCCGTAGGTGAAGAGGGGGGACAGGCCGAAGCCGGCGCTGCCATCCAGCCCAGATCCATTCGCGGGCGACAGTCCAAGCGCTTTCGCCTGCGCGGAGGTGGTCCAATATGTG
Source organism: Acetobacteraceae bacterium (assembly GCA_043782125.1). Lineage (GTDB taxonomy): Bacteria > Pseudomonadota > Alphaproteobacteria > Acetobacterales > Acetobacteraceae > Rhodopila. Next base: position 1,319 of record JAYWAX010000556.1, read on the forward strand.
GCGCCGGCGATCGGGCTGCCGTTGGACGGAAGGGATGCGAGAACACTTGTGTCCGTTGCTGTGGTCGCGTCGTTGTTCAAGGCCGCGCGCAATTGCGCGTAAGTTGTGCCGGCGATGTTCGACAGGCTGGAACCCAGGGCGCCGCCGATGCCGTTCCCCGCGACTTCGCCGTACCCAACGTCGATATGGATGGTGACGGCGTCCGTGAACCGCGTTTCCAGATATTGCACGGCCGCGATGACGTCGGTGGTGAAACCGGCGGGGGCGTTGCCCACGCTGGTGTCCCACGCGATCGCGATCGTGAATGCGGACGGGGACGCGGGGATGGCGGGCAGCGCCGTCAGTGCCGCGGCGACATTCGGCGATACGGCGTTGGACGCAAGAACGTTGGACGCAAGAACGTTGGACGAGAGGGCGGGCGTCGCGATCAGCGTCAATGCTGCGGGCTGGGTTCCGGCGATGGGAGATGCCGCGGCGCGATGTTCTCTGGCGGGATGGCCGGGCCCGGCGTCGAAAACCGGCGGGACGGGCGCATCGTCGCCGTCAGACCAGATGCCGGGCTCCAGGTGGCCGGACAATCCCGGCCGGTGGGGTTCCAAATGGCGCATCGCTTAATCCTGGCGAAATCGGGTTTCGCGGGGTGCCTTGAACCCGTCGCGTTCGCACGATGACCGGCCATTCTTCCGGTTTCTCGCGAAGCGCCATCCCCGGATTCGTGCCGGTAACATGACTCGGCGCTGACCTGCTTTCCCAGCATGTCCGGCCCCCCGGGGGTAACCCGGCGGTGACGCCGATGGCGCGACGCCGGTCATCCCGCGCTTCGAAATCGTGCGACGTCTAAGGATACCGATGCGCAGACCGGAATGCGAGCGTTCGCGGCGGGTCGTTACAATTCTACCGGTTTGCCAGGGAACCGCGCGATCGTCGCGATTCGCCCCACGCGATCGCGGCGACACGCCCCAGACCGTTCACCGCGGCGCCATGCGCAGCGCGCCGTCCAGCCGGATTGTCTCCCCGTTCAGGAACCGGTTGGCCAGAATATGCCCAACCAAGGCGGCGTATTCCTCCGGCAGACCCAGACGCTGAGGATATGGCACGCCATCGCCAAGGCTCTTTTTGATCTCCGGCGGCAACCCATCGACCATTGGGGTGTGAAACACGCCCGGCGCGATGGTCATCACCCGGACCCCGGCGCGGGCGAGTTCGCGGGCGATCGGCAGAGTCATCGCGACGACGCCGCCTTTCGACGCGGCATAGGCCGCTTGCCCCACCTGGCCGTCGAAGGCAGCAATCGAGGCGGTGTTGACGATGACGCCACGTTCGTTGTCCTCCAGCGGGTCGAGCGCGCTCATGTCCGCCGCGGCCAGGCGGATCATATTGAAGGTGCCGATCAGGTTGACGCGGATCGTGCGCTCGAACGCATCCAGCTTCATCGGGCCGTCGCGCCCGACGACGCGCCCGGCGGTCCCGATGCCGGCGCAGTTGACCAGGATGCGCGCGGGGCCGTGCGCGGCTTTGGCCGCCGCCATCGCCGCTTCGGCCGAGGCGGCTTCGGACACGTCGCAGCGGATCCCGACCCCGCCGATCGTGGCGGCGTGTGCCTTGGCGGCGGCGTCATTGATATCGAGCAAGGCGACCTTGCAGCCGCCCGCCGCCAGCAACGACGCGGTCGCCGCGCCAAGGCCGGAGCCGCCGCCGGTGACAATTGCCGCCTGTCCGTTGAGATTCATCGCCTGTCCTTTCCGCCGCTTGACCGTCCGCTCAGCCGGTCGGACAAACAGGCAACGATGTCAACAGAGGGAAACGCCGCCATGTCCTACGACGGAGTTTATGCCAACTGGAAATCCGACCCTGAGGCCTGGTGGGCCGCCGCGGCAGAAGGCATTTCCTGGACCAAACGCTGGGACCGCGTATTCGACCCGGCCATGGGTGCTTACGGCCAGTGGTTCGCGGGCGGGAGGCTGAATACCTGTTACAACTGCCTCGACCGTCACGTCGAAGCGGGCCGCGGCGACCAGAACGCGCTGATCTGGGACAGCGCGATGACCGGCAAGATCGTCACCCACACCTATACTCAGCTGCTGTCGCGCACTGCAAAATGCGCCGGGGCGCTGGCCGGACGTGGCGTTGGGCGCGGCGACCGG
>JAYWAX010000557.1:0-3459 GCA_043782125.1 Acetobacteraceae bacterium
GTGGCGGCGCCGCTGGCGGCTGTTTTTCCTCGCCGTCTCCGGCCTGTTCGGGCACATGGGCGGCGGCGCCTGGGGCGTCAGCCATTACCGCCTGGCGCCCGCAGTCCGATAGTTTCGCCGGGGATCGGACATGTTCGAAATTGCCGCTTTTGGGTTGGACCGGTTGTGCCAGGTGCCATCCGATTCGCGCGCCGGTGGGGCGTGAAGCGCGCGGTTGCGGCGTTTCGGCGCTATGTGGGCTCGGACAATCCGCGGGTCGCGACGGGGAACCTCGTGGCGATGGTGCTGGCGAGCAATACGCCGTTTTATCCGCTGTATTTGCGCGCCACGGCCGGCCCGGACATTCTGCCCGGCGGCTGGCTGACTCTTTGCGTGTTTCCGCTGTTCCTGGCGGTTCCCGCCGCGACCCGGCGGTGGCCGCTTGGCGGGCGCGTGCTGCTGGCGGTGGCGGCAATCGCGAATACCGTCTTCTGCGCGTGGGTTTTGGGCGAGGCATCCGGCACCGCGCTGTTCCTGATCCCCTGCATCGCATTGGCCGCCCTGGTGTTCCGGCGCGAGGAAATTGTGCCGTTATTCGCGCTGCTGGTCCTGCCCGCCGTGGCCGGGGCGGCGATGTGGGGACGTCTGCCCGCCTCCCCCTTCGCCTGCGCCGGGGCAGCCTGCGCCAGCATCTTTTGGATGAACGCGATGAGTGTGGCCACCGTGCAGATGTTTCTGGGGTTACTGGCGACGGGTTTGGTCAGGGAGCCGAATTCGGCCCGCACGTCCGGGTTGGTCCGGGCGCCGGGTTCGATCGGTGCGTCCGGCTTGGTCAGGGCGCCCGGCGCCGTTGCACCCATGCCGCCATCGACGCCGCCGCCGCGGTGACGACCGCGCCCCAGGCCATGTCCACAAGGGTCAATTGCGTCGTCCAGATCTTGAGCACGGCGTGGTTCGTCAGGTCGTAGGCACCGTAAACGCACAAACCGAAAAACGCGCCGTAACCGGCAGCGGGCAACGGCCTGGCCGCGGCTTTGGGCACGACAAACACGCAAACACCCGAGATATGCAGCGCGTAAAACAACAGCGCGGGCACAAGACGGAACCCGTCCAGCATCAGCGGACCCAGTACGTCGGTATAAAGCGACCGGGCGGCAAAGCCCAGCCAAACGGTGTCCAGAGCGAGGAGGACAGCCAAAGCGGCGAACCAGGAGAGCGCGATTGTCATGGCGATTCAATCCGCTCGCGCGCGGGTTTTTCGCGCGTGGGGCTCGGTCTGCGCCGGGACGCGCCGGTCGCCCAATCGTCGTGCCGCGATCGGGCGGCGTTCGAACCATTTCCGCGTCCCAACAAAATCCGCCCCTCGCCAGCAGGCATCCCAACCTCCAATTCCTACGCCAATCCACCATCTTCCCGCCGCGCCGGCAATCCTGGGCACGCCAGCGCCCAAAATGGCGGCAATCCTGGTCCCCCATGCTAAGCTTGGCGGCAGAACACCGCAGCGGGAGGAAAGCGCCATGACACATCGCGGAATCGGCAGCCCGGTACGGCGGCGGGAGGATGTCCGGCTGCTGACTGGCCAAGGCCGTTACAGCGACGATCTTTCTTTGCCCGGCCAGGCATACGCCGCGATGCTGCATTCCCCGCATGCGCACGCGCGCATTGTCTCGATTGACACCGCAGCCGCACGCGCGGTGCCCGGCGTGCTGGCGGTGCTGACCGGGCAGGACATGCGGGCGGCCGGGCTGCGGCCGATCCCGCACGCGGTTTGGTCGGGCCACCCGGCGGAAATTTCATTGCCAAACGCGGACGGGTCCATCGCCGCGGGCCCGCCGCACGAATGCATGGCCACCGCGTTCGCCCGGCACATGGGCGACATCGTCGCGGTCGTCGTGGCGGAAACAAAGGCGGCGGCGCTGGATGGGACAGAGCGCGTGGCGGTGGCGTACGAAGTGCTGCCAGCGAACGCCCATGCGCCCGATGCGGCCGTGCCGGGCGCGCCCGCGTCATGGGCTGAGTCCGCAACGAACATCTGTATCGACTCGCCGGTCGGCGACGCCGCCGCGACCGGCGCCGCCTTCGCCGCCGCGGCGCATGTCGTGCGATTCGAAACCTGGGTGCAGCGGGTCGCGGGGGTGCCGATGGAACCGCGCGCCGCGATCGGAGACTTCGATCCGGCATCGGGAAAATACACGCTGCACGCCGGGGCCGGCGGCGCTGTGCGGCCGCGCAACGACCTGGCGGCGGTGCTGAACGTGGCCGAAAGCGACGTCCGCGTGGTCATGCACGACGTCGGCGGCAATTTTGGCACACGCGGCGCCTTCAATCCCGAATTCGCCCTCGTTGTCTGGGCTGCGCGCCTGTTGGGCCGCCCGGTCAAATGGACATCGGACCGGTCCGAGGCGTTTTTGTGCGATTATCAAGCCCGCGACCTTGCCGTATCCGCCGAACTGGCGCTGGACGCCAACGGAATTTTCCTCGGTTTGCGCAGCGACAACCTGGTCAATCTCGGCGCTTATCCCGTCGGTTTCAGCCCGCTGCAAAAAGGCGCGGCGATCGTATCGAGTATTTACCATATTCCGGCCGTCGCCGTGCGCGCCCGCGCCGCTTTTACCAATACCGCGCCCACCCGCCCCTATCGCAGCGCCGGGCGGCCGGAAGTCATGTATGTGATCGAACGCCTGATCGACCTGGCCGCGCGCCAGACCGGACTGGATCGCGTCGAATTGCGGCGGCGCAATCTGATCCCGGAATCGGCGATGCCGTACCGCAATCCATTTGGCATGATTTACGACAGCGGCGATTACCGCACGGTCATGGAAACCGCGCTGCGTCTGGGCCAATGGGCCAGCTTTCCCGCGCGCCGCGCCGAGTCCGCCAAACGCGGCAAATTGCGCGGCATCGGCGTCGCCAATTACGTCGATACCGCCACCGGCGTACCGCGCGAACGTGCGGAAGTCACGATCGATCCAGCGGGAATCGTCGAAGTCGTCGTCGGCACCGGATCCCAGGGGCAGGGCCACGAAACCAGTTTCGCGCAGTTGATCTCGGAATGGTTCGGTGTGCCGAACGATTGCGTCGTGCTGGTGACCGGCGATACCGACCGCGTCAAATGGGGCGGCGGTGCCCATTCAGGCCGCGCCCTCCGGCTGGGCTCCATCGTCATGCACAAAGCCTCGCTGGCGATTATTGAAAAAGCCACGCTTATTGCCAGCCACGTGCTGGAAGCCGATCGCGCCGATCTCGACTTCGCCATGGGCCGGTTCACCGTTGCGGGAACGGACCGATCCATCGGTATTTTCGAGGTCGCGGCCGCCGCGATGACCCGGAACGATCTGCCGGACGGCCTGTCCGGTCCGTTAGATGCCGTCAGCGACGAAACGATCGCCGAGGCCAGCTTCCCCTATGGCTGCCATGTCTGCGAGGTCGAGGTCGATCAGAGACCGGCGTCGTGACGCTTGCGAATTACACCGCCGTCGA
>JAYWAX010000558.1:0-25562 GCA_043782125.1 Acetobacteraceae bacterium
AGCGGCGGCGAGTTCGGGGTCGGTTTCCGCCAGCGAGGCGGAGAAGAAGCGGTCCACTGCCGTGGTCGGTATAAGGTCTGTCATGGGTCCTGCCGGTGGCTTGAAGCGGGCTCCCTCTACCACGCGGCGCGGCCCTCGCAAGATCGCCTTCTCGCGCGCCCAGGAGTCGGACGGATTTTGCCGCCGCCCCGCGCGTTCGGGCCGCGGGCAATCGGGCGTCGCCTTATGGTCCGGTCACGCCATGCGCCGTTCCGACACGGTAAGCGAAATAGGCGTAACTGTCGGCGTTGTTCAGCGCGAGGACCTGGGTCAGACCGGCCCGCCACCAGTCGTTATCGGCCTGCCGCCGGTATCCCATTTCCTCGCTGTCCGGTCCCGACTGCCCGGCGTCGCCGTCCTCGGTCAGCGCGAACTTGTGCGAAGCCTCGTGCATCAACGTGATCACGCCAAGTTCGTTGCCCAGAAGCAGTGTTTTCTTGCTGACATGCAAAGCGCCGAAATTGTTGCCGCGCTGCACGACGAAGCCATGGGCGCCGTCGCCACCCAATTTCAGGGTCACGTCGTTGACCAGGCCATGATAGGTCAGTTGCAATTTCCGGCTGATCGTATCCCGCTGGCCACCATCCGGGCCGTTCGGCCCGGTCAGAAAATACCGCTCCGCGAAGCGCTTGTCGTCGGACGAAAGCCCGCTGGACATCGCGGCAATCGTCGTGGACAACAAGGCGCGCGCCCACAGGACGTATTTTACCACCGTATCGCCGGCGCTTTTACTCAGCCATATGCCCTTGTGTTTAAGCTGAATGGTTTGACCTGGGATGGTCTTTGTCGTGTTAAAGATAAAACGTGTCCCGGGCATCGCGGCGTCTCCTGATTCGGTGATATGGCCTCTCCTTGCTCAATTATATGCACGCGGCGAAAAAAAATCAATCGGCCGCCGTGCGGTCAACGGGGCGATCGGTGCTGTGCAAGCCACGTGGGCACGCCGGTCAATGCGCCCCGCCGCGCGGGTTCGTCGGTCCCCGTATGCGCTGTGCCGGAGGCAGTGGTCGCCGCCCCAGACCGCACCCGGACCGCCCGGTCCGGGGCAGCGCGACGAACGCGCACATATTGTCAGATTTCTTGCTCCGTCACGGCGGCGATTTCACCATCAGAACCTCGTCGTGGTAAACGCCATCGAGTTTCAGCGACCGCGCTTCGATCCCATAGACCTGGAACCCGAGGCGTTCGTAAAGGCGGCGGGCCGGGACGTTGGTGGCGACGACCTTCAATTGGATCAGTTCCACCCGTTCGCGGGCATACGCCAGGACCGCCTCCACCAGACGCCGGGACAGCCCGGTGCGGCGCGCGATAGGTTGCACGTACACACCCCACAGCAGCGCCTTATGCCCCTGTTTGGCGCCCGGCTCGCGGCGGAACCCGGCGGTTCCCGCCAGTTCGCCGCCGGAAAACCCGCCGAAGACGGTGCCCGCCGCCAGCCGGTCCGCGAAGAAGGCTTCGTCCTGTGCTGCCTCCTGTTCGAACGACGCGCCAAAGGCCTCGGGATGCAGCCGGAGGGACTCCAGACGGAGGGGCCGGTAGGCGGCGGCATCCTCCGGGGTCAGGGGACGGATCGTGTTTGGCATGGCGGCAGCGTATCGCTTCTGGTGGATGGGCGCGACATCTGCTTGAAACCGGGCATGAGATTCCTTCGCCTGTTGGCCCTGCTGCCCCTGATCCTCGCCGCCTGCGGCGACCTGCCCGAGCCGTTTCTCGGCAATCCCGGCGCCACTGCGCGGCGGCTGGCCGTGCCTGTGTCGCCGATGCTGGCGGTGCCGCCGCCGGAGAAGGCGTTGCTCAGCGGCCTGGCCAGCCAGGATTTCGCCAATCTTCTGGCCCTCAACCTGCAAAAGGAAGAAATTGCGGCCCTGGTCCGGGCGCCCCGAGAACACGATTGGCGGTTGGGGATCACAGGGACACAGCAGGGGGACAAGATCGTGCCCCGTTATGCCGTGATCGACCCTGCGGGGAAGGAGCAGGGGGCGATCGATGGGGCGGCGTTCCCCGCCGCCGGCTGGATTGCTGGCTGGCCTGCGACATTGGCGCAGGCGGTGGACGATGGCGTGCCCAAAATCCTGGCGCTGATGACCAGCATCCGGGCCACCCGCGACCGCGCCGATCCCACCGCGCTCGTGAACCGCATCCCCAAGCTGTTTGTGCCAGAGGTCACCGGCGCGCCCGGCGATGGGAATCCGTCGCTGACCCGCCTGTTGCGCGTCGAGTTGAAGCAAATCGGTCCCTTGGTGCAGGTGACGCCGGAAAACGCCGACTTTACCATCAGGGGCGTTGTCACGACCGGGCCGCTGCCCGGAGGCCAGCAACGGATCGAGATTGTCTGGACGGTGACCCGCCCCAGTGGGGTGGTCGTGGGGAAGGTGTCGCAGATCAACGCGATCCCGGCGGGCAGTCTGAGCCAGTACTGGGGCGACGTGGCGATCGTCGTCACCAAAGAAGCGGCGGGCGGCCTGCAACGTGTCGTCGAGCGCTTCATCGGCCGCGACCCCGACCATCCTGGGCCGGCCTCCGCGCCTTCCGGCCCCGCGCCCAAGGCCAAATAGCGGGTGGCCGGGTCAGACGAGGACCTCCCGCTCGCGGTTGCCATCCTCCCCCCACGCGAAGGCTTCGGGCCCGGACGTTCCGGCGCTCTGGGCCTGTTGGCGCGGCGTTACGCGGCGGCGCCGGGGTTCCGCACGCTGGTGTTTGGCGGCGCGCAGGACGGGCCGGTGTTCCCCGACGTGCCATTTCAGGCGATCCGGCCCGTGCGGTGGTTCCCCGGGAATATCAACCTGCGCTACGCTGCCGGGATGTTCGGCGTTTTGCGGCGCCTGCGTCCCGCGATCGTCGAAGTGCATAACCGCCCGGAAATTGCCCTGATGCTGGCGCTGCTGTTGCCGCGAACGCCGGTGGCATTGCTGCTGAATAACGATCCCGTGGACATGCGCGCGGCCCGCACAGCCGCCGCGCGGACGCGGCTGCTGCGCCGGTTGCGGCTGGTCATGGCCTCTTCGGATTATCTCCGGCATCGCTTCATGGCGGGCGTGAACCCTGGCGCGGGCGAGGTGGCGTTGCTACATAATTGTCTGGACATACGTGAAATACCACCCCCCGTGCAACGCGATCGCACGATCCTTTTTGCCGGCCGCGTCGTCCGGGACAAAGCGCCCGACGCCTTCATCCGTGCCTGTGCCCTGGCATTGCCATTGCTGCCGGGCTGGCGCGCCGAAATCGTCGGCGCGGACGGAATGAACGCGAACAGCCGGGAAACGGATTTCGTCCGCGAGGTCCGCGCGCTCGCGATGCAAGCCGGTATCGAAATGATGGGTTATCGCGACCATCCTTTGGTGCTGGAAGCGATGACCCGCGCCGCCATCGTCATGGTTCCCAGCCGCTGGAACGAGCCCTTTGGCCTGACCGCGTTAGAGGCCATCGCCTGCGGTGCCCCTTTGATTGTCTCGCCCAGAGGCGGATTGCCAGAGGTGGCGGGCGAGGCGGCGGTTTACGCCAATCCCGACGATCCCCGGGAGATGGCGGACGCGATTTTGGCGTTGGCCGCCAATCCGGCGCGGCGGGAGGCCCTGTCCATCGCGGGCCGGGCGCGGGCGCGCCAGTTCGACACGCCGGTCGCCGCGGCGCGGCTGGCCGATCTGCGGCGGCGGGCGATTGACGGGATCAGGGCAATGGATCGGGCGTAAAGCCAAGAAGTGCTGCGAAGCGTTCCGAATAACGCGGCCAGACCTCCGGGTTTACCAGCCGCGGCGGCACCTTGCCGTGAAAAACATCGATCCATTGATGCGCCGTCGCGGTGACCATTTCCAGCACCGATTCCGTGGTGAGACCGGCGTTATGCGGCGTGACGACGATGTTATCGATATGCAACAGCGGATGATCCAGATCAGGCGGTTCGACCAGGAATACATCGAGGCCGGCGCCCGCGATCTGCCCGCTTCGGACCGAAGCGGCCAAGGCCGGTTCGTCGTGGATGCCGCCCCGCGCGGTGTTCACGAAATACGCGGAGGGCTTCATCAGCGCGAATTGTTCTGCGCCGAACAGGCCAAAACTGTCCTTGGTGCGCGGGCAATGCACGGTCACGTAATCGGATTGACGCAGCAAATCCGGCAGTTCGGTTTTGGTCCCGCCTTTGGACGCGATTTGTTGTTCGCTGAGGTAGGGGTCGTAGGCCAGAACTTTCATTTGAAACAATCCGCGGCACAATTCGGCGACACGGGTTCCGATATTGCCCAGGCCAACGATGCCAATGGTCTTGCCGCGAAGGTCGTTGCCCTCGTACAGGCGGCGGTCCATGTTTTTGACCGTGCGCATCGCTTTTTCCGACACGGCGATTTTCTTCGACAGGGACAGGATCAGGCCCAACGCGTGCTCGGCGACGCCTTCTTTGTTGGTGCCGGATTGGTTCAACACGATCACACCGGCGGCGTTGCAGTCATCGACGTCAATCATGTCATAGCCCGCGCCGGTCGATCCGATTGCCAGAATATTCCGGCATTGCGCCAGCAAGCGCGCATTCCCGAACCAGGGTTCTTTCAGCTCGGTCCGCGGCTGAATTTGATAGCCATGGGCGCGTTGCATCTCCGGGAGGTTGTCAGCCTCCGGCGAAGCGTATTCCAGCCGCACCAGATCGAGATCGTCGCGCCCGCCAAGGATTTCGACGGCCGCATTGGCCATGAAGTTTTCGAAATAGACCAGGCGGGGAACGTTGACCGGCACGTTGGGCTCTCCTCAGGCGGCGCGATGGATCGGTTTGTCGCCTTTGACGGTGACGCGATAGCCGGAGCGGACTTGCGGAAAATAGTCCCACATGGCGATGTGTTGGACGCAGCGGTTATCCCAGAACGCGACACTATCGGCCTGCCAGCGGAAGCGAACCTGCCAGTGGGGCCGGGCGCAGTGTTCGTATAGGAATTCCAGGATCGCCTTGCTCTCCGCTTCCGGGATGTCCTTGATCCGCACGGTGAAGACGGGATTGACGAAGATCGCCTGCCGCCCGGTGACGGGATGGGTGCGGATGACCGGGTGTTCCGCGCGCGGAAAGGCTTTTTGCGCTTTGTCGCCGATAAGATCGTTGGTCCGGTTGTAATTCGGCGCGCCATCGTGGATCGCCGTCAATTTCGAAAGAAACAGTTTCATCGGCTCCGACAAGGCGTCGTAGGCCGCGTACATGCTGCAAAACAGTGTATCGCCCCCGTTGGGCGGAATGGTCTTCAGGTTCAGGATCGAGCCCATGGGCGGTTCCGGATCGCAGGATACGTCGGAATGCCAGCGTTCCCCGGCGATGCGTTTGGAGTTCGCGTCGGCGTAGACCGGCAGGATTTCCGGATGCCCGTCCGGCCCTTTGGTATTGGGATGGACCGCCAGTTCTCCGAACAAGCGGCCGAATGCCTTATGCTGATCCAGTGTCAGGTTCTGATCGCGGAAGAACAGCACCTGATGTTCCATGAGCGCGTCATGGACTTCCTGGAATTGTTGATTTCCCAAGGGCTTCGACAGATCGATTCCGGATATCTCGGCGCCGATGACCGGTGTGACCGGGCGGACCTCGATGGTTTCGTAAGCCATGGCGTGTCTCCTGGTTGGGATCGTTTCCGGCACAGGATGCCTGTACTGGGGTTTCGGGGCAAATCAGCGGTCGAGCCAGACGTCTTCCATGCGCCAGCCGTTGAAGGTGCTGTTAACCATGATGGTCATGTTCTTCACCTCGGGCCGCTTGCAGGTTCCTGATTTGATATAGAACAGGACCGGCCGCACCGCGTCGGCGGTCAGACGGCGATCGATCTCCCAGACCAGTTGCTTGCGCTTTTCCTGGTCGCGTTCCGCCGATTGCGCCGCGATCAGGCGATCCAGTTCCGGATTGCAATAATCCATATAGGTGCGGGACCCGCAGGCGTAATTTTCCGGAAACCCTTGATCGGGATCGTCGACGCCGTTGCCCACGATGCTCAATGCCATCTGATAGTCGCGCCGGATCAGTTTCGGCACCCAGTTCGCGGTTTCGATCGGTTCGAGTTCGCCATCGATATAAATCTCCTTCAACTGGCTGATCAGGATCACCGCCGGATCGCGGTAAACCGCGAGATTGCGTGTGGAAAGTTTCACCGCGAGCCGTTTGTCGGGTCCAAACCCATGGGCACGCATGATGGCGCGCGCGGCCTCCCGGCTTTTGGCAACATCGGGATCGTAACCCGGCAATTGCGCCCGCATTTCCACCGGCATGCCCCAGCGCCCCTCCGGCAGCGGCTGCATGGCGGTGCCAATATCGCCCTGTCCTTCCGTCAAGATGTCGATGAAGGCCTTGCGGTCCAGCGCCATCGCCACGGCGCGGCGTATGTCCAGATTATCGAATGGCGGTATCGGGTTCATCAACACGTTGGGTGCGGTGTTGGTCGGCGTGATCTCGCAGACCGCCTGGGGCATTTGGCTTTTGATCTCTTTCAACAACGGGATCGAAACCTCGAACGGAAAGATCATGTCGAATTTTCCGGCCAGAAAGGCCAGCATCGCGGTGGAGCGATTGGGAATGATGGTGTATTCAACGCCATCCAAATAAGGCAGGCCGGGTTTCCAGTAATGCGGGTTGCGCACCACCGATATCGATTGGTTGGCCAGGAACTCCTTGAATTTAAAAGGTCCCGTTCCGATCGGCGCCTGGCGCATGTCGCGTTGGGACACATGGCAGGGATAAACCGGTGTAAACCCCGAGGCGAGCAAGGCAAGCAGCGCCGGTTGCGGTTGTTTCAGGTGAAATATCGCCTCTTGCGGGCCATTCGTCGTGACCTCTTTCACGTTCGTATACCAGCCTTTACGCGTGTTGATCTTGAACGCGTCTTTGGCCTTACCAGCCAGCAGATCCCAGGTGCATTTCACATCCTCGGCCGTAAACGGTTTGCCGTCGTGCCAGTTCACGCCATCGCGAAGTTTGAAGGTCAGTTGCGTGCCGTCGCCGCTCCAATCCCAGGACGTAGCCAGCTCCGGCACAATTGTTTCAAGCCCGTTGCGGGCGGTGTGCTGATCGTAGACGACCAAATTGTTGAAGACGCCCATCATGGGCATGATCACGGAGACCGTGCCCATTTCGTGGACCGACAGATTTCCAGGGCTGTCGCGATGCGTCACGCGCAGCACCCCGCCCTGCTTTTGGGCCAGTGCGGGAAGACCGCCAAGTACCATCAAAGTCGCGAAAATCGCTGTCCAAAGCCGTCGCATGACGCGCATCTTGTGAATTCTCCCTGCCGCTTTTCCGGAACCGGCTTTGTGTCCGCCAATCTCGCACGATCAGCGGCTCCGCTTCAATCGCGGATCGGGCGTGCTTGACCGGCCATGCACACCGGGGCTCAGATGTAGCCTGGGGATCGGACACGGATCGTCGAAAATAACCGGGGGGAAACGAACATGGCGCATTACGGGGATTCCAAGGGCGAATATACCGGGCTCGCCTGGCGGAACAATGCCGATCTGGCCGCCTGGCTGGCGAAACGGCCCGCCGAGGCGGCGCTGGAACCGGACCTGCCAATCATCGACCCGCATCATCATTTGTGGGACACGCCCGCGCGGGGCACTTATTTCCTGCCGGAATTGATTGAAGATATAGGCGGCGGCCACAATGTCGTTTCGACGGTGTTTCTGGAATGCCAGTCGATGTACCGCAAAGCCGGTCCCGCCGCCCTCGCGCCGGCCGGCGAGGTCGAATTCGTCAACGGCATCGCCGCCATGAGCGCGTCGGGCGGTTACGGCCCCTGCCGCGTCGCGGAAGGGATCGTCGGATATGCCGACCTTCGTGCCGGCGCTGCCGTGCGCGATTTGCTGGAGGCGGAAATCGCCGCGGGCGGCGGGCGTTACCGCGGGATCCGTCAGGGCGTGGCCTGGGACGGCGCCGAAAGCGTCGGCAAGCACGCGTCTCGCGTGGTGCCGCCGCATCTCGTGCAGGACAAAACGTTTCGGGAGGGTTTCGCCCAACTCGCCAAACTGGGCTTGAACTTTGAGACCTGGCAGTATCACCCGCAACTTCCGGACGCGATCGATCTGGCGCGGGCGTTTCCCAATACGTCGATGATCCTGAACCATGTCGGCGGCGTGCTGGGTGTCGGTCCTTACAACGGACGCCGCCAGGAAGTCCTGGAAGGCTGGCGCAAGGATATTCGAGAACTGGCGAAATGCCCCAATGTCAGCGTGAAACTTGGCGGCATGGGCATGACCTCGTTCGGCTTCGATTTTCACGAACGGGATGTGCCGCCGTCCTCGGAGGATTTGGCCGAGGCCTGGCGGCAATATGTAGAGCCCTGCATCGAGGCGTTCGGCGTGGAACGCTGTATGTTCGAGAGTAACTTTCCGCCGGACAAACAATCGTGTGGATATACAGAGTTGTGGAACGCGTTCAAGCGCCTGACGGCGAAGGCGTCGGCGGATGAAAAGAAGGCGCTGTACAGCGGGACCGCCGCCCAGGTTTACAAGCTGATCGTGCCTTGAACATTATTCCTTCGGGATCGTCAGCCGGGTACCCACTTCTTTTGCGTTTTGAAATCCTTGCGCCGCTTCCTGTGTGCGGCCCAAGGATTGCAATGCCAAAGCGCGATTGAAAATAGCGATCGCATAATTTCCATCCTGCGCGATCGCCCTGTCGAAATCTTCGATGGCTTTCGCAGCCAGGCCTATTGCGGCGAAGGCAACGCCGCGGCTGTTGAGCGCGTCGGGGAAATCCGGGTCCCGGGTCAACGCCCGATCGTAGTCGCGAATGGCGCCAAGGTAATCGCTTCGATCGGCACGGGCGCGGCCGCGGTTGAAGTAAGCCCGGGCAAGGTTCACTGGTGTGTCCCTGCGGGAGTCGATCAACGCGGTGCAGGCGCGCAGTTGCGATGGGGCATCGTCGCCACGGCAACGCGCCCACAGCCTCGCCTGGGTGTCGGCCGCTGCGGTGGTGTTGGCTAAAAGGCCAAGGACCAGAGACAACGCGGCGGCGATTCGGAAACGGTCCATCGGCCGTTACGCGCCGGACTCGCCGGATCGGGCTGCATTGGCGAAACACATGGGTGGGAATCCGTGACGGCGAGGATGCGCGCGCCCGTTGTGCCGGGTGCGGCTCTGACCGGCAAGGGCACTTCGCCGGGTCGCCCGAACGTGGCAGTCTGAGCGCATGGAGGAGCCGACATGAAGATTACCCGCCTGCGCACACAGGTCGTGCATTTACCGATCGATCCGCCCATCCCGACCGCCATTCTTGGCTGGATCCGGTCGGCGGATTGCGTGCTGACGTTTCTCGACACAGACGAAGGGCTGACGGGCGAAGGCCTCGTCTTTTCCATTAACAACCGGCGGCTGTCAGTCATTCACGAAATGATCCGCCAGTTAGAGGACATGGTCGTCGGCCTCGATCCCCGGTTGGGCGGGTCGATCAATGCGCGTGCCTGGAAGGAACTGAATTTCCTTGGATACGAAGGCGTTTCGATCGTCGGACTGGCGGCGATCGATAACGCGTTGTGGGATTTGCGCGGAAAAGCCGCCGGGCTGAACGTCGCACATTTGATCGGCGCCACCCGCACCGCCGTTCCCACCTATGCCAGCGGCGGTCTTTGGCTGGGCTCGTCAATCGACGACCTGCAGAAGGAAGCGAGGGGTTTCGTTGATCGCGGGTTCCGCGCCGTGAAAACCCGTGTGGGTCCAACGGAGCCGGAACGGATGGCGGCGCGGGTCAAGGCGGTGCGCGAGGCGATCGGACCGGATATCGGCCTGATGGTCGATGCAAACCAGCAAATGAGCGTCAAACAGGCGATCCGCATCGGCCGGATGATGGAAGACCTGAACCTGACATGGTTCGAGGAACCAGTGATCTGCCACGATCACAAGGGCGAAGCGGACATCCGCGCCGCGCTGGATACGCCGATTGCCTCGGGCGAAACAGTTTACACGCATCGCGGCGTGCTGGAGATGCTCCAGGCCGGCGCGGCCGACGTGATAATGCCGGATTTGCAACGGATGGGCGGCCCCACGGAATTCCTGAAAGCGGGACATTTGTGCGAGGCGTTCCATATCCCCTGTGCCTCGCATTTATTTTCGGAGATGAGTCTGGGATTGCTGGCGGGATTGCCGGGCGGGTATTATCTGGAACATATGCCATGGTTCGAGAAGATTTACCGCGAACGGATCGAATTGGACTCGAACGGGCACGCGATCGTGCCGGAACGTCCGGGCTGGGGGTTCAGCTTCGACCTGGACGCGGCGAAACATTACGCGGACTGACACCAACCGTCCGAACGATTGACTCTTGGCGAGGCCTCTCCCCCAAGTCATGGCACGACTCGATCGTGGCATCGGGGGCGGCACGGCGATTGCCCGATGGGCGCTGACGATCGTGGCCACTCTCGCAATGGTGTACTGCTCCCGATGGCCCGCTCGGGGGGCGTGCCATGACGCGGAGAGGACATAGCCAAGGTGACGCGCGGTCCGATTGGGGATGTCATCCGCACGCCGACCGGTGACCGCGAAGACCTGTCTCCCCAACGGGCTCGGGCCGCAGTATAATAGGAAGATGGATCGCGATATCATCGGCTACGGCGCCCATCCGCCCAATCCCCACTGGCCCAATCCCGGCGGGTCCGGGCCCGCTCGGCTGGCTGTGAACTTCGTGCTGAATTTCGAGGAAGGGTCGGAACCGTCGATCGGCGATGGCGATCCAGCCTCGGAATGGGCGCTGACGGAATATGGGACGTCCAATCCGGGCGTGGTCGGGCGCGACCTGGCGGCGGAGGGAATGTTCGCGTATGGCGCGCGCGCCGGGTTCTGGCGCATCCTGCGGTTGTTCGCGGAGCGGAACATGCCGATGACCGTGTTCGGCTGCGCGCTGGCGCTGGAACGGAACCCGCCCGCGGCGGCGGCGATCCGGGACGCGGATTTCGACATTTGCTGCCACGGCTGGCGCTGGGAGAAGCATTTCGAACTGGATGAGGCCACCGAACGGGAACGCATCGCGCGCGCGGTCGCCTCGATCCAGAAGACCATGGGGGAGCGGCCGTTGGGTTGGTATTGCCGCTCTGGTCCGGGCGTGAACACGCGTCGATTGTTGGTTGAAGAAGGCGGGTTTTTCTATGATTCCGATGCGTATGACGACGATCTGCCGTATTGGACGACGGTTGGTGGGAAGCCGCATTTGATTGTGCCCTACTCGCTTTCGGCCAACGACGCCAAATTCGGGCGCGGAACGTTTGCGACCGGCGACGATTTTTTTCATTACTGTCGCGACGCATTTGATTTTCTGTACAGGGAAGGAGCGACATCGCCAAAAATGCTGTCGATTGGTTTGCATAATCGGATTATTGGTCACCCCGCGCGCGCCGCCGGACTGGAAAAGCTGCTGGACCATGTGCAGCGCCACACCGATGTCTGGATCACGCGGCGCATCGATATCGCGCGCCACTGGGCTTCCCGCTTTCCCGCGCCGGCCGTTTGAACATGGCAAACGCACTGACCCGAGCCCGGCGGCTGGCCGCGGCGTGGCTGGAAGACCGGCGGCAATTCCGCGGCGGACGCCTGCCGCGAACCTGTCCCATCTGCGGATATCGCGGCATGTTCGTCAGCGTCGGACATCCTGGACGTTGGGACGCGCGCTGCCTGAACTGCGGTTCGCGGGAGCGGCACCGCTTGCTGCATCTGTGGATTGTCGAAAACGGCGGCGATAAACTCGCCGGAAAACGCATTCTGCATTTCGCGCCGGAAAAAGCGTTCATACGGCGGATGAAAGGCAATCCGCTGTACGAAACCGCCGATTTAATGCAGGCGGGAGTCACCCATCGGCTGGATATCACCGATACGAAACTCCCGGACGCTACCTATGATGTCGTGATGGCCAACCATGTTCTGGAACATATCCCCGACGACCGCGCGGCAATGCGGGAATTGTTCCGGGTGCTGAAGCCAGGCGGCGTCGCGCTGCTGACCACGCCCATCAATGCCACCCGTCAAACCACTTACGAAAATCCCGCCATTACCGCCCACTCCGCGCGATGGGCACATTTCAGCGCGCACGATCATGTTCGTTACTACGGGCTCGACTTTGCGGACCGGCTGACCGAAACCGGTTTTCAGGTCGAAACATTTCGCGTTTCCCCCGGCGAAGAAGTCAAATACGCCCTCCTCCGCGACGAATGGATCTACATCGCCCGTAAACCGTGACCTTTGGGGGAGCCCAGGCGTCTCCCACCAGCACCGCCCTCCCCCAAAGATCACCGTTAACGGGGTATATCGCCGGCGAGGGTGATGCGGTGCATCAGGCGTTTCTGGCCTTGGTAATCGTTGATCGCGAGATGTTGCACGCAGCGGTTATCCCAGATCGCCAAGGCGCCTGCACTCCATGTGAAGCGGCAGGTGAATTCGGGGCGGACCTGGTGTTGCCAGAGGTAGCGCAGGATGGGGAGGCTTTCCTCCTCGGTCATGCCCGCGAAATTGGCGGTATGGGCGAGGTTGACGTAAAGCGCCTTTCGCCCGGTTTCGGGATGGGTTCGCACGGCGGGGTGTTCGGCGGTCATGACGGTGCGATTGGCGTTGGCTGGGCCGATGCGGTCTTCGCGGGTGCGGCTGGCCTCGGCCTTGTCGGAACGGGAGACTCCGCGCAGGCCGGACAGCAGGGATTTCATGCCGTCCGACAATGTTTCGTACGCGCGATATTGATTGGCGAACATTGTGTCGCCGCCATGGGTCGGTAGTTCGCGCGCCAGCAGCATCGTGACCATCGGCGGGTTGGGGAAATAGGTGGTGTCGGCGTGCCAGTTGCCGCCAAAGGCGACTTTATGTTCCGGTAATTTAACGACCGGCGTGATGTCCGGAAATCCTTCGATGCCGGGCACGAAGGGGTATTCGATCGGCGCGCCAAGCCGGGCCGCGAAGGCGCGGTACTGCGCGGCGGACAGGGTTTGATCGCGGAAGAAAATAACCAGGTTGTCCAGCAAGGCTTGCCGGATTTCGCCGATCGTTGCGTCGGGCAGATTTTGGGCGAGGTCCACTCCGCGGATTTCGGCGCCGATGACGCCGCCAACGTGGCTGATATTCAGGGTCATCGTCAGTCTCCTTCAGGGGCATTTTATACCATGTGGCGGAAACGTCGATTCACGCCCGAATGCGGCAGCCTGCCATGAAATAAAGCGGCTGGCCTTGCCGCGACCGCGGAACGTTCAACGGGAAAGCGCAATGGTCTGGCCCGGCGTTACCGCGCCGCCAACCTGGAAAAGCTCACGGCGGCGGCCAAGGCTGCGGCGCCTGCCGCCAGGAACAATGTCAGCGATGTGCCGCCGGCGGGCATCGACGCGAACAGCAGGGCGACCAGCGCGGCGCCGGTGGTTTGTCCGAACAGCCGCGCCGTCGCCTGCATCCCGCTGGCGCCGCCGCTGCGCCCAGGCGGGGCGGAGGTAATGATCGCCCGGTTGTTCGGCGTGTTGAAGAACCCGAACCCGACACCGCACAGGGTCATCCGCCACGCGATATCCAGCCATGTCGCGTGCGCCGGTAGCAGCGCCATCGCGACCAGGCCCAACGCCATGACCACCATGCCGCAGCCGCCAAGCAGCCCGGCCGAGTAACGATCGGCGAGCCGTCCAGACAAGGGCGCGATCGCGGCCACCGTCAACGGCCAGGGGGTCATCAGCAGCCCGGTCATCACCTGATCCATGCCCAGATCGTGCTGAAACAGAAACGGCAACGATACCTGCGTCATGGATTGTGCGATGAAAGAACAAACAGAGCTGGCGACCGACAGCGCGAATAACGGGATGCGCAGCAGGTCCACCGGCAACAGCGGGGCGCGCTCGGTCATCATGCGCACGACCAGGACGCCGCCGGTGATCACGCCGACCAGCAGGTCCAGGATGACGTGGAAGGTGGAATCGCCATGGCCGATTTCGGAAATACCGATCAGCAGCGTGCCGAACGACACCATTTGCAGCAGAGCGCCGCCGATATCGAAACGGGCGCCGGAATGCGGCGTATCGGGCAAGGTCCGCCAGGCGAGCACGCAGGCGGCAATACCCAGGGGAATGTTGACGGCGAAAAGCCATGGCCATGGCTCGAAGGTGAGGATGCCGGAGGCGACGGACGGACCGACGGCGGAGGCGATCGAGCCGACCGTTGCGTTCAGCCCGACGCCGCGGCCAAGCGACGCGCGGGGGTAGATGAAACGGACGAGGGCGCCGTTGACGCTCATGATGCCGGCGGCGCCGACGCCTTGCGCGACGCGCGCCAGGATCAGTACCGGCAGGGTGGACGACAGCGCGCAGAGGACCGATGCCACGGTGAAGATCGCCAAACCCCAGCGGTAGACTTTTCGATAGCCGTGAATTTCGCCCAAAGACGCGAGCGGCAGCAGCGAAACGGTGACGGCGAGTTGGAACGCGTTCACCACCCAGATCGAAGTCGCGGGATCGGTGTGCAGATCGTGCGCGATGACGGGCAGCGCGACATTGGCGATGGCACCGTTCAGCACCGCCAAGGTCAGGCCCAATCCGATGGTGACGATGGCCCAGAGCCGGGCGGGTTGCGGGAGACCGTCGATTTCGATCACGCCGGACATCGGACCTCCGCAGGTTCGGGCAGGGCGGCGAGGACGTCCTCGACCGCGAGGGATGCGAGATCGGGCCGGCGCAGGACCCGGACATCGGGGCCGCGCGGGGCGCACAGGGCCGGGTCGGAATCATACGAGAACAGCACCACCGCTGGGCAGCCCGCCGTGGCCATCAGGTGCATGGGGCCCGTGTCGTTGCCGATGGCGAAACGGGCGGCGCGGGCGATGCTGGCCAGGTCGCCGAAGCTGGTCTGTCCGGTCAGGTCGATGGCCGCCGGAATGTTGCGGGCGATTGGGGTCTCGCTGGCGGTTCCGATGACGACCGGGATCAGGCCGCGCGCGCGCAGGGCCAGAGAGAGCGCCTGATATTGGGCGGCGGGCCAGCGTTTCACCGGACGGTGCGGGGCGCTGCCGGGAACCAGGGCGACAAAATCCTGAGGCAGGTTGAAGCGGCCGATGTCGCCGCGGCACCAGGTCAGGTCGGCTCGCGGGATGTGGACAATGCCGGCCTGGCGGATTTGGCCGGCCTGGCGGTCGTTGTCGTGCAGGCGGTCGCGGTTGGGATCGCGGTCCGGATGCGAACAGCCCGGCGCGATGCCCGACCATTCCGGCCTCGCCGCGCGCGGAAAAAACTGGAAATACCGCGAGGACCGGCTGGATGTCTGAAGGTCGTAAACGCGGCCGTAACCCGGTGCGAGCAGCATCCGGCGCAGGCGCAGCACTTCCGGGAAATTCCACCAGGGCGGACGGGTATCGACCAGGACGTCATCGAAGAAGGGCGCCTGCCGCAGCCAGGCAGCGTACGGCGCAGTGGTCAGCACGCCGATCCGCGCCGTCGCGTGGAAGGCGCGAATGGCGGCGAAGGCGTTCAGTGAAAGCACAATGTTACCCAGCGCGCCTAATTTGACGATGAGGATCGGGCGTTCAGACACGGGTGGGATTGTCCACGCTGCGGCTGAAACCGGGTTGATCTGGGATTTGTATCTGTGTATGAGAATTGATCGTCTCAAAGACGATCCGTGACAGAACGCAACGATCCTCGCCTCGGCTTATGGCGTATCGTTCATTGGAGGAGACGGGATCGATGGCGGCTTCCCTCATGCGAACCATGTTCATGGTCGTGGCTTTTACAGGTCTCGCGGCCTGCTCACAACATCAAGGCGGGCAAGTGGAGAGTCAGGCGGCGCGGCGCGCGCGGCTGTGCATCGCGGGTGGGCAGCCTGGGCACACCGCGCTGACCGATCCCGCGCCTTGGGCCATCACGGTGTCCAGCGATGGCGGGTTCTGCCCGCATGTGCGGGACTGGGCGAACGGATTCGAAATCGCGCCGGAGCCGCGGCATGGGCGGGTGACGCAGGAAGTGCGGGATGGGCGGACGGTGGTGTCCTACCGGCCGGAACCGGGATATGTCGGCGGCGATAGTTTCGGGCTGCGCCATCCGGGCGGGCGGATCGCGCTGTCCTATCTGGTGGGTGTCCTGCCCTGACCGGCGGGCCGGCGCATCAACAGCAACAGCAGAAACATGGGCGCGGTGGTGAAGACCATCATCTTGTAATCGTCGATATAGGCGATGATTTGGGCCTGATGGTTGATGACCTTGTCCAGCAGGGCCGCGCCTTGCCGTGTCGCCGGGTCCCAGAAGCGCGCCACCGCGCCGCCATCCATCAGGGCGCGATTGAAGGGCGTGATCGCGCCGCCGATTTCAGCATGCAGCACCTGGGTATTATGGGCGAGGGTGGATGACGTGACGGACACGCCGATCGCCGCGCCAAGATTCCGAAACAGGCTGAATAACGACGCGCCATCGGTGCGGTATTGCCCCGGCAAGGTGGCGAAGGCGAGCACCTGAAGTGGGATGAACAGGAAGCCCAGGCCGGCGCCTTGGACCACGATGGTCGCGACGATGCGCCATTGCGGAACGTCGGGCGTCCAGGCGGTCATTTCCCAGATCGACCAGATCAGCATCGAAATCCCGAACGCCATGAGTTTGCGCGGGTCGATTTTGGCGGTCAGGCGGCCGCCGGTCAGCATCGCCGCCATGGTGCCAAGCCCGCGCGGTCCCATGACCAGGCCTGCGGTTTCGACGGGGTAATTGGCCAGGTTCTGCAGCCAGGGCGCCATCAGCGAGGATGACGACACCAGCACTGTGCCCGCCGCGAACATGACCAGCGCGCCGGTGGTGAAATTGCGGTCCTTGAACATCGCCGGAGGAATGAAGGGCTTTTGAGCGGTCGCCATGTGGACGGCGAACAGATACATGCCCAGGAGACCGAGGACGCACTCGGCGATGACCTCGGGCGAGGAGAACCAGTCCTGGTGCTGTCCGCGGTCGAGCATCATCTGGATGCCGCCAATGCCTAAAGAGAGGACAGCGAAACCGATCCAGTCGAACCGCATGTTAAAGTTGGGGTGGCTGCGGGGCATGCAGATCGCGAGGCCAAGGGTCGCCAAGATGCCGAACGGCAGATTGATGTAAAAGACAAAGCGCCAGTTATAGAGTTCGGTCAGATAGCCACCCAGCGTGGGTCCGAGGATGGGACCGATCATGACCCCGACGCCCCAGATGGCCATGGCCTGGCCTCGCTTTTCCGTGGGGTACATGTCCATCATCGTGGATTGCGACAGCGGTACCAGGGCGGCGCCGAAGATGCCCTGCAGCACGCGGAAGACGACCATTTGGTCCAGCGTGCGCGCAGCGCCGCACAGCATGGAGGTGGCGGTGAAGCCGATCAGGCAGACAATGAACAGGTATTTCCGGCCGAACCGCGCGGCCATCCAGCCGACCGGCGCGGTCATGATCGCCGCGGCCGTGATGTACGACGTCAGAACCCAGGTGATTTCCTCGTACGTCGCGGACAGGCTGCCCTGCATATAGGGCAGCGCGACATTGGCGATGGTTTGGTCCAGCGCCTGCATCAATGTCGCGCCGACCGTGCATACGATGACAATCAGCCGGTGGGGGACATACGGCTCCCGCGATACGGCCATGGATCAGAACAAGTCGCGCCACGTCCTGCGGTGACCGGTGTCGATCTCGGCGACCACGCTCATCCCCGCCCGGAACGCGGGATCGTCGGGCTTGCGCTCGCACTTGATGCGGACCGGGATGCGTTGGACCACTTTTACCCAGTTGCCAGAGGTGTTCTGGGCGGGCAGCACGGAAAACTCCGATCCGCTGTTTGGGGCGATGCTTTCCACGGCGCAATCCCAGCGGCGGCCGGGGTAGGTGTCGATGGTCACGGTCACGGGGTTGCCGACTTTGACGTGGGTCAGCTCGGTTTCCTTGGGGTTGGCTTCGATCCAGGTGCGTTCGGTGGAAACCAGGCCGAAGGCGGCGGTCGCGGCGGCCAAATACATGCCGGGTTGCACGGTTTCCACCTGCGTCGTCACGCCGGCGAAGGGCGCATAGATGACGGTGTGGTCCAGTTGGCGCTGTGCCTCGTCCAGGCGCGCCTTGGCCTGGAGGTAGTCGGACATGATGTGGACATCGACCTCCGGGTCGCCGCCAAGCCGGGCCAGATGGACGGCGGCGCCGAGTTTCAGGGCTTCCACCGACTGCAGGTTGGTGGCGAGCTGAAAGCGGGCGTTGTCGTGTTCCGCGCGGGTGACGCCGCCGCTTTTGACCAAAGCGGAGAGGCGGTCGGTGTTAACCTGGTCGAGGGCGACCTGGGATTGCTTGACCTCCACGTCGCGGAGCATGCGCTTATACTCGAGCTTCATGGCGTTGAGGCTGGAGACGATGCCGCCGAGATTGGCGCGTGCGCCAATCACCGCGAGTTCGAAGGGGCGGGGATCGAGGCGCAGCAGGACGTCGCCCTTCTTGACGCGCTGACCTTCGCGCACCGCGACGTCCAACACGATGCCTGCGACATCGGTGGACAGCGCTTCCTTGGCTGCCCGGACATAGGCGTTGTCGATCGAGACATAGCGGCCGCCGGCGATCCAGAACCCCAGCGATCCGGCGACAACGATGCCGATGCCGCCCAACATGAGGATGGGGCGGAGGACGCGGCGAAAGTCGCGGCGGCGGGACGTCGCGGGTGTACTGATATGTTCACCCACGCGCGGGGTCTCGTTGGCAGTGGCCTGGGACATCAGACGGCCTCCCGCGCGACCGGCGGTACAGCGGCGAGCGCGAGGTCGGCGCCGCGCCGCACGGGATGGGCGTCCCGGGTCAGGGTGGATTTCATGCGCGCGAGTGCCTCAATCATGATTGTCTGACTCGGTTCGTCGATGCCGCCGGTTACCATGATGGCCATCTCCGCGCGTTGTTCGTTGATTTCCAGTAGCACCCGGTGCGCGGGCTCCGAGAGGTGCAACCGCCAGATGCGGCGATCCCGCGGGTCGGGCCGGCGTTCGACCATGCCGCGGGCTTCCAGCCGGTCGATCAGGCGGGCGACGGTGATCGGTTCCACTTCCAGCAGCTCGGCGAGTTCTTTCTGGGAAATGCCGGGCTGGCGGTCGAGCCAGATGAGAATGCCCCATTGCGCGCGGGTCATACCATGCGCGCGGGCCCGCTTGTCGGCATCGACCCGCACGAGACGCGCGACGTCGTGCAGCAGAAACAGCAGGTCGTGTTCGAACTGGGCCAACCGGGCTCTCCCATGGGTGCCCGTGATTATAAGCGGCGTTATGATGACATGGCCATCGTCCGGCCCATGCGCCCCACGCGACTCGGCCGCGCGCGTCTGCTATGGCGAGGGAAGACGGCTCAGAGGAAATCGATGGCGGGTCCAACGACATGGGTGGCGGTGGCCGTGGGTGGCGCGCTTGGCAGCGTGGCAAGGTTCTGGATGACGGGGGCGGTCGCGGCGCTGATGGGCGCGCGGTTTCCGTGGGGCACGTTGCTGATCAACATGCTGGGATCCCTGGTCATTGGCGCGATGGCGGGCGTGACTTTGACGACGGAGCGCATGGGGCTGCACCCGGATGTCCGGGTCTTTGTTATGGTGGGGATTTGCGGCGGGTTCACGACGTTTTCGTCGTTCAGCCTGCAGACCCTGGAATTGATCCAGGCGGGCGAAATGGGGCCGGCGTTGCTGTATGTGGCCGGGTCGGTGCTGTTATGTCTGGCGTTCGTCTGGCTGGGTTGGTTTCTGGGCCGGCTTTAAGCCGGCCCATCGCCCAATCAATCGACCCGGATTCCCGTCGCCTCAGGGCCTTTGGCACCCTGAACGACATCCATCCATATGGTCTGGCCTTCCGCGAGCTGCGAAACGCCGGCGCGTTGCAGCGCGGAGGCGTGAACGAACACGTCCTTTCCGCCTTCCAACGGTGCGACGAAGCCGAAGCCCTTGGTCGCGTTGTACCACTTCACGGTGCCCTGGAGTTCGACCGAGGGACCCGTGGGCGGACCGCGACGCGGCGCACCGCCCATGTCCCCGCCGGGTGCCATGCCACGATCGCCGCCCATTCCGGCGGGCGCGCGCGACGGGGCGCCACGTGGGGTCGCGGTGCTTTCATCGACCGAGATGACCTCGGACACCTGACGGCCCTTCTGGCCCTGTCCGATCCGCACCCGCAGCGACGCGCCGGGGCTGACCGCGTTATGGCCGGCCGAATTCAGCGTGTTGGCATGCAGGAACGCATCGCCGGACCCGTCGGAGAGCGCGACAAAGCCGAACCCTTTTTCCGGGTTGAACCATTTGACTGTCGCGTCGTGCTCGGGTCCAAAGCCGGCCGAAGACGGCCAGGACTGCACGGGGCGAGGCATGTCCCCAGGCGGTGCGCGATCGAAGGAAAAATCGTCATCGAAGCCGCGGCGCCGGGGCGGGCGTCCACGTCCGCGGTTGTTCATATTCAAGAGACCGTCGTCCTCATCACCAAAAGCGTTGCACCAGCCGCACCGGCACGTAAATAAGGTATGAACTTACATACTGGCATCGGTATCATG
The DNA here is from genome assembly GCA_043782125.1 of Acetobacteraceae bacterium. GTDB lineage: Bacteria > Pseudomonadota > Alphaproteobacteria > Acetobacterales > Acetobacteraceae > Rhodopila. The sequence goes on from JAYWAX010000558.1 coordinate 20,481, forward strand.
GCCACCTTACACCCGGGCATGCCGGGAAACAACTGTCGCGTCGCCTCATTTTCACCTAAATCGGATTTAAGGTTCGGGGTCCGAATCGGCCGCCAGTTCAGGGTCGATCGACGCCAACCCCAGATCGCGCAACTTTCCGCCGATCGCCCGGGTTCGCGCCCGCGCCTTCTCTATGGTGCCGCTGAACGCGCCAGCCTGCCGCGCCAAACGTTCCAACACATCGTCCATTTTCAGAATTTCCGTCCGCGTGGTGCCCAACAGTCCACGAATTTCGTGCGCCTTGTCCTCCAGCGCCAACGTGACAAACCCCAGGTGAATGGTGCGTAGCAAGGCCGGAAACAGCGACGGACCCATGACCAGAACGCGATGCTCGCGGCCAATCCCGTCGATCAGGCCAGGAATGCGCGCGATCTCGGCGTGCAGGGAGTCCGTGGGTAAATACAACACCGCGAATTCTACGGTCGCGGGCGGGAAAATATACTTGGACGCGATCTTCCGCGCCTCCTCCCGCACCCGGCGTTCCAGGCCGCGCGAGGCCGCCCGTTCCGCGTCCCGATCGCCCGCTTCCGAGGCGGCGATCAGGCGCTCGTAATCCTCCATCGGGAATTTCGCGTCCACCGGCAGCACCGGACGATGGGCGCCGCGCATTGGCATCAGAACCGCGAACTCCACCATCTCGTCGCTGTCCGGGCGCACCTTGTGATTGGCGAGCCAGGAGTCCGGCGGCAAAATATCGTCCAGCAGCGAACGCACCTGGGTTTCCGCCCACCCGCCGCGGGTCTTCACATTCGCGAACAGGCGCTTGATGTCGCCAATCCCCGCGGCGACGGTGCTGACCTCGCCGATCGCTTTTTGCACGGCGGCGAACTGGTCGATCACGCGGCTGAAACTCTCCGACATTTGTTTTTCGACGGCGGCATGCAGTTGTTCGTCCACCGCGCGGCGCATGGCCCCGAGGCTGGCATCGTTGAACTCCCGCAAATCGCGCAGCCGTGTCTCTAACGCTCCGCGCATCTGCTCCTGGCCCAGGTCGAAGGCGCCGCGGGCGGAGGCGGTGTCGACGGCGGCGCGGGTCGCGGCGGCGTGGATCGCGGCGCGCGTCGCCTCAGCCTCGCCGCGAGAGGCCTGTAAAGCCTGCTCCGCCAAAGCCCGGACGGCGGCGATGGAGCGGCCCTGCCGTGCCGCGACGACGGCGGCGACAATGGCGGCATAAGCCGCGAGCGCTGTCAGTAATAAGGTAAGGTCAGGCATCGGCCATGGGCATCCCGATTCGGCCCGGACAGTATCGCCCGTTCCAGGCCCGGATGGGCATGGGGCGCGTAGGATGGGCTGGCGCCTCCACCGCGCCAGCCCATCCCACAAGCCTCAAACCCGCCGTGCCAGGACGATGCGGTTTGAGTTGGTGCCGGCCGTGTTATTGCCGACGCCCCAGCAGTTGGCGGTTTTGGTGAAGGATTGTTGGTTGACCATGACGCCCAAGGTTTCGAAGGGCAGGCCTTCGATGGCATTGACGACGTGGCGTTCCAGCAGGGTTTTGCCACCGCGGACTTCGCCAACCTCGAAAGCCACGGTGCCGCCGGGCCGGACAATACGGGTGAGTTCCTGAAAGACGCGGTGGACGAAGGCTTCCCATTTGGCGGGGTTGCCATGGCGGTCGATTTTCACGGTGGCGGGATCGATGCCGGCGAACCAGCAACGCAGCCAGTTGTCGCCTTCGTAATCGACGATATCCAGAAAGGGGGGCGAGGTAACAACCAGATCGACGGACCCCGCGTCGATCGCGGGTGTACGATCCGCTGGGCCTGATGTGAGGAGTGCCTCGGGGTGTGGCGGCGGGGAGCCGTCAGCCAGCAGAATGCGAGATTTTTTCATAACGATCGCGTCCACGTCCCTGAGTGGCGGTATCTGGCCGCGTTTTTCGTTGATTTTCCGTTGCGACACGATCGAGGCCGCCTGGTTGGGCGGCAAGGTATAGACAGAAAAGAACCCGGGGGAATGGCCGGTCAGCCGGTTCAGCGCGATCATTCGGATCCAGCGGTCGGTGGCGTCCAGCATGCCCGCAGCGGCGCGGTCCAACAGCCAGGTCCGCAGACCGCGCATGCGGTGCAGCGTGCCGGGATGGTAAAACACCAGAAGCTCGTCGCCGGGATCGGCCGGGTCGCCCAAGGGAATTTCGCCCAGGCGGCGGGCGATGGCATGGAGCGAGACGGGGGCGAGCCGGGGGCGCACCAGCATTTCCGACAGCGGATTGACGTCGTTGCCCACTGGGCGGCAGCGGCTGAGCGCGGCTTGCAGAACGGTGGTGCCTCGGCCGGAAAACGGATCGTAGACCGTGTCGCCGGGCCGGGTCAGGCGGTCGATGAAAAACCCGGGCAGTTGCGGCTTGAAGCAGGCGCGGTAGCTGATTTCGTGCAATTTGTGCGATTGCCGCTGGCCGGAGGTCCAGTATTCGTTGACGAAATAGCGCAGGCCGGACTCCTCGGCCTCCAGCGTCGGCGCGCCGTTATAGGTGAATTCCCGCAGCAGATCGGGAAAGGCGGTGGCGTCCATCGGCGGTTATCGCGCATTCACCGGCACGACGCTGATGCTGTTGAACGGCGAGCCGTTGATCAGTTTGGTGCTGACGACGGTATAGACAAGCACGTCCTTTTCCTGGTCGAAGGAGCGGTGAATCTGGAAGCTTTTGAAAAACAGCGACGCCTGCGCGAATCCGATTATCTCGCGTTTCGGCAGATTGGCGGGCACGCCAACCGGCCCCACCGCGCGGCAGGCGATGGAAAAGCGGCTGGGGTCTTCCGCGAAGCCGAGTCCGCCCTTCACCCCGCCGGTTTCGGCGCGCGACAAATAGCAGGAGACGTTGCTCACCTTGGGATCATCATAGCGGTCAACAACAATTTTGTCATTCGGGCCCAACCAGCGGAACGCAACGCTGATTTCGTCGATGCGCGTCTGGGCTTGCGCCAGCACCGGCAGCATCGTCAGCAGCGCAGTCAGAAAATATCGCATGGGACCCTCTTTGTTCGGATATGGCTTCGTTTCGTTCGGGATTCAGGCGGATCGTCAGCCCACAACGACCCCCGAGTCCAGCGAGAATGTCAGGCGAACCGCCGCGCCATTGGGTATCACGACCTCGGCCGGGGCGGATACCCGCAGCGTGCGATCGCCGGCGCGCACGTCGTAGCGCGCGGAGCCGCCGAGAAAACTGGTCGCGATCACCGTGCCTTCCAGCGCGTTGACGTTGGCATCGGGCGGCGCGGATGCCTGGCCGACGGTCACGCTTTCCGGGCGCAACGATACGGTGACGGACTGGCCTCGCGTGGCAGCGGCGGGGAACAGGCAGCGGATGGCGGCGCCGTCGTCCAGGCGGATCGTGCCCACGGCACCGGCGGCGACCGGATGTTCCGCCGTGCCGCGCAACAGATTCGCGGCGCCGATGAAACTGGCGACGAATTCGCTGGCGGGCCGGAAATAAATCGCACGCGGCGCATCCATTTGCGCGACGCGGCCAAGTTCCATAACGGCGATGAGGTCGGACATGGCGAGGGCTTCGCTCTGGTCGTGGGTGACGTAGACAGTTGTCAGGCCGATTTGTTGCTGAAGGCGGCGGAGTTCGATGCGCATTTCCTCGCGCAAGGCCGCGTCGAGGTTCGACAACGGCTCGTCCAGCAGCAAAAGACGAGGTTTATGCACGATGGCGCGGGCCAGCGCGACGCGTTGCTGCTGACCGCCCGACAGGCGGGTGGAGGGACGGTCGCCGTAACCGGACAGGCCGACGGTGTGCAGGGCGTCGGCGACGAGGGTTTGGATTTCCTCGCGGCCATGGCGCCGGTCTTTGGCAACGCGCAGCGGAAAAGCGATATTTTCGAACACCGTCATGTGCGGCCAGATGGCATAGGATTGGAAGACCATGCCGATGCCGCGCCGGTTCAGCGGGACGGATGTGCCGGCCGCGGAATCATGGAGCACAACGTCGCCGATCGAGATGCGCCCCATGTCCGGACGTTCCAGACCGGCGATGCAGCGCAACGTCGTGGTTTTACCGCATCCACTGGGCCCCAACAGCGTGAAGAATGTGCCGGGGGGAAGCTCGAACGAAAAATCGCGCACGCCGCCGGCAGCGGCATCGGCGCGGTTGCCGTAAATCTTCGTGAGTCCGCGAACAGTCAGCATGATTTAATTTCCATGAACATCGACGCCGCCGCGGCGGGTCATCGCGAAAAACAACGTGGCGATCGCGGTCATCAGCACGGTCCAAAGCAGGCCGAAGGCGGCCAGTTCGCCGCCCTGTCCATTCACCCACTGGTCGAAAATGGCGACGGCGATGACCTGGGAACGGGGGCTCGCCAGCAGGACCGCGATGGCGAGTTCCTTGTTCGCGATCAGAAAGATGAACAGCCAGCCCGCCGCCAAAGCGGGGGTCAGCAGCGGCACGACGATGCGGCGCATGGTGGTCATGGTAGAGGCGCCGGCGACTGCGGCCGCTTCTTCCAGTTCCCGGTGCAATTGCAGGACGCCCGCATAAACGTAACGCATCCCGAATGGCATGAAGCGGATGACATATGCAATGGCGATGATCCACAATGTGCCGTAGACCGGCAACGGGATCCGCAACCAGACTTCCATGACGGCGACGCCGAGACAGATGCCCGGGAAAACCAGCGACAGGGTCGCGAGCTGGTCCAGGATGCGTCCGCCGGGACCGTTGCGGCCCGCGATCCAACCGGCGAGCGCCGTAATCGCCATGATAACGGTGGCAGCCGCGGCGGCCACCATAAGACTGTTGATCGCGAGATCGACGTAGCCATGCGCGCTGAACACCGCCTTGTAGTTTTTCAGCGTCAACGAGGCGAACCCGGTGAGGCTGATCGCGCGCAGGAAGGGCAGCAACGACATCCACGCCAGTGTCAGCAGTGGCAGCAGCAGCACGACGACGAAGTTGAACAGGATCAGTCCGCCCGCGATCCACCGTCCCTTGCCAAGGTCGAAGGGGCGGGGGCGATACCCTTTGCCGGTGATGGAATGGTAACGTTCCGCGTTTTTCGACAGCCGTCCGTAAAAGGCCAGCAGGATACCGACGACGAT
>JAYWAX010000559.1:0-3454 GCA_043782125.1 Acetobacteraceae bacterium
ATGAGGGCGCGCTGGCGCGTTTGGCGCGGGAACGGGGGCGGAAAGCCGCATAATAAACCGCACTCTGGCGCGGTATCGGCCGCGCCAGAGTGCTCCTGCTCGGTCAGCCCGATCCGGTAACAGCGGCAAGCCGGCCCATTCAAACCGGCGCCAACGGCGCGTGCAATTTCGTCCCGGGACAAATGATTCCGCCGCGATCGCCTATTTCCACACTCCCGTAACGTTCCGCGTAGGCTGGCGGCAAAGGCCGCGCCCCCGGTACCGCCAGCCACAGGCGCAGCAGATGCCGTTTGCGATCCGGCTCGTCCCAATCGGCGAAACTCGTGCGATCGTGTAATATTGTATGATTGTGCACAAATTGGATATCGCCGGGACGCAGTGTCATGTCCAACCGGAGGTCCTGGTCCTCGGCCAGGCGGTCGAAGCAATCCAAGGCCGCAATATCTTCCTCCGTCAAACGCCGCGCCTCGGGAAAACGTTGCGCAGAGCGGATGTAGGTCCGCGAATAAATCGCCGACAAATACCCCTCGAAATCGTTGAACACCGGCAGGTCGAACCAAGGCTTCTTGCCCTCGGGTATTTCGCCGCGGCGATCCGTGGCGAAGGGTTGGAACAGCCGCCCAACCAGATCGGGATGTTTCTCGGCCATGACGTTATAGACCGTGTTGGACGATGTGACCGACGACATCCCGCCCGATTTCGCCGCCTTCAGGCACAGCAGCCCGACGACATCGCAGGAATCCGTGTGGAAATGCTGACGCTCCGTGGTCTGATACGTCCGCACCCGGGGATCGCCTGTGGCAAGGCCAAGATCCTGGACGTGCCCAAGCACGTGGCCTTTGGCGTTTTGAGAGCGAGCGGAGCCGAGATGCGCGCCGATGCCCCAGTAGGCCGTTGCGCTCTCTGCGATCGGCCGGCCCTCCACGGGCAGGCCACGCAGCAGGATAAAGCCGCGGCCCGTCAGAAGTTCGTCGCGTAGCCGGTCCAGCACGCCGCCGAATTGGGGCAGCGGAAAATCCGCCCGCCGGATCGACGCGATATCCTTGCCCAGGCACGCGGCAGTGGCGGCGGCGATTTCAGCGAGTTCGCCCGCCGAAAGGCAATACGTCCAGGTCTCCGGGCGTTTGGCGAGGTCCGCGCCGATCCACGCGGACGCCCCGGAAACCAGGGGAGGCAAGGCAAGTGAATTTTCGGCCATGATCGGACCTCTTCGCGAAATGGATCGGTTGCCAGCATCATGCGCGATGTGTCACAATTCGGCAAATAGCGGCGATGGGGAAACCGATGCGGCGGCGCGATATCGTGGCGGGCCTGAGTGCTTTCGCCGTGCGGGAGGCGACGGCGGCGCCGATGCCGTGGCTGAGTCCCGACCTGCCCGATGGCACCCGCGCCGAGGCCCGCATGGTGCAACCGGTGGGAAAGAAAGGCCTGATCCAGCTCACCGATCGTCCGCCGAATCTGGAAACGCCCATTCAGGCGCTGGACAGCGCGATCACGCCCACCGACCGGTTCTTCGTTCGTTACCACCACGCCGGCGTTCCCGAAGCAAAAGCCTTCGACAGCTGGTCCCTGGAAATACGCGGCGACGCAGCGGAACGGTCCGTGAAACTGACCAGGCGGCAGATCGACGATTTGCGCCAGACAGAGATCACCGCAGTATGCCTGTGTGCCGGTAACCGCCGCGGCCTGGTGCAACCGCATGTGCCCGGTGTGCAATGGGGCCACGGCGCAATGGGCTGCGCAACCTGGCACGGTCCGCGCCTGCGCGATGTTCTCGCCGTCGCCGGAGTCAAACCGGAGGCCGTGGAAATCTGGTTCGAAGGCGCCGACGAGACCACCCTGCCCACGACCCCCGCCTTCCATAAAAGCTTGCCGGTGGCGAAGGCGATGGCGGCCGAGACCATTCTCGCCACCACCATGAATGGCGCGCCTTTGCCCCTGTTGAACGGTTTCCCGGTTCGTCTGATCGTGCCGGGATGGACCGGCACCTATTGGATGAAACATCTGACCCGGATTTCCATCAGCGCGGTGCCGCTTGAAAATTTCTGGATGAAAACCGCCTACCGGGTGCCCGCCGGGCTGTTCCCTGTCAGCAGCCCGTTCCCGACACAAGATCGGCCGGCCAATGTTCCGGTGACCGACATCGCCGTGAATTCCATGATTTCCTCGCCCATTCATGGCGATGAGGTCGAGCGCTCGGGATTTCGGATTCGCGGTCTCGCCTGGGATAATGGCAACGGGGTCCGCCGGGTCGATGTTTCGCTCGATGATGGTAAAAACTGGCAAAGCGCCTTGCTGGATCGGGAAGTCGGTCCCTACGCGTTCCGGACCTGGAGCCTGGAAACCGGCGCGCTGCCACGCGGCCCCGTGTCCCTGCGGGTCAAAGCCACCAGCAATGCGGGGGATACGCAACCCGATACCTACCGGCCAAACCCGAGCGGCTATCACAATAATGTCCCGCAACGGACAACGGTACGGGTGGTATGATGCCAAAACTCATGCGATTCAGCGCGGTGATTCTCGCCGGGCTCGCCGCCATGCCGGCCAACGCGCAGCAAACCGGCCTGGCCGAAGGGCCGGGCAAGGATGCGGTGGAGGCAGCCTGCGCCCTCTGCCATTCCCTGTCTTATATCAAGATGAACGCAAAATTCCTCGGTCCGGACGTGTGGAAGGCCGAGGTCGCGAAAATGCGGAATGTGTTCGGGGCGCCCATCGACGACGGCGCAGCCACGGAAATTACCGCGTATCTCGTGTCGCGTTACGGGGCCGCGAAACCCTGAGCTGCGGCGCCCGAATCATGGCCTGACAGGCCATCTTGTGCGGCCGCGCCGGGCGCGGTAGCAAAAAATCGCCGACAATAAATCAAGAAACCAGGGGACCCATGTCCGATTCCATCGCGGTTGAAACCGCGCAAATGCCCAAAGGACGCTGGGTTCAACTGTGGCTTGGTATCCTTTGCATGGTGCTGATCGCGAACCTGCAATACGCCTGGACCCTGTTCGTCGAGCCGATCCGCCAGGCGCACGGCTGGAAAACCGCCGATATCCAGTGGGCCTTCACCATCTTCATCGCGACGGAGACCTGGATCACCCCCTTCGCCGGGTACGCTGTCGATCGCATGGGCCCTCGTAAGGGCCCGAAACTGATGATCCTGCTTGGCGGCATCATGGTCGGCATCGGCTGGTCCATGAACGCCTACGCCACCACTCTGGGCGCGCTCTACGCCGGAGCCGCCGTCGCCGGGCTTGGCGCGGGCGGTATCTATGCCACCTGCGTCGGCAACGCGGTGAAGTGGTTCCCGGACCGCCGCGGCCTCGCCGTCGGCATGACTGCGGCCGGTTTCGGCGCGGGCGCGGCACTGACCGTCATCCCCATCCGCATGCTGATCGCCGCCCGAGGCTATGAAACCGCCTTCCTTTGGTTCGGCGCCGGTCAGGGAATCATTCTGGTCCTG
>JAYWAX010000560.1:0-9548 GCA_043782125.1 Acetobacteraceae bacterium
CCGGCCCTGACCGGGCGCCGGGCCGATCTTCGCGCGGTCCAGCACCAGGCGGGCGTAATCGTCCATGTCGCCATCGAACGGCGCGACCGTGCCGTCCGCCGCCAGCCACAGCCGGTCGGCCACCAGCTCCATCAAGGACCGATCGTGCGTGATCAGAATGACCGCGCCCCGGTAATCGTTCAGCGCGTCCAGCAGCGCGCGGCGGCTATCGATGTCCAGATGGTTGGTAGGCTCGTCGAGAATAAGAAGATGCGGCGCCGCCATCGCGACGAGATTGAGCAGCAGCCGCGCCCGCTCGCCACCCGACAGGTTTTCCACCGTCGTCGCCTGCTTGTCGTAGCCAAGGCCGAACTGCGCCAGACGCGACCGGTGCAAGGTCTCGCTGTCATCCGGGCGCGCCTCGCGGATGATATCCAGCGGCGTGTCGGACGGGTTCATCGCCTCGATTTGATGCTGGTGGAACCAGCCGACCTTGATCCGGTGTTCGCGTTGCATCCGCCCGGATTGCAGCGCCAGCGCGCCCGCCGCGACTTTCGCGAAGGTAGATTTTCCCGCGCCATTGACGCCCAGAAGCCCGATGCGGTCGTCCACGTCCAACCGCAGGTTCATATTTCGCAGGATGGTATCCGTGCCGTACCCGGCATTGGCCTGTTCCAGCCGCATCAGCGGCGGCGCCAAGGGGCGGACCGGCGACGGCAAGGTGAAGGGCGTGACCCGTTCCTCGATCACCGCCGCGATCGGGGCCAGCTTCGCGAGCCGTTTCATCCGCGACTGCGCCTGCGCGGCCTTGCTGGCCTTGGCGCGGAAGCGATCGACGAAGCTTTGCAAATGCGCGCGCTCGGCTTCCTGTTTGACGCGAGATGCCGATTGCAGGCGCGATTTTTCCGCCCGGAGGCGTTCGAAATCGTCGTATCCGCCGGTGTATAAGTCCAGCTTTCCTTCCCGCAAATGCAGGATGGAATCGACGGAGTTATTAAGCAGCTCGCGATCGTGACTGATGACAATGGCCGCGTTCGGGTATTTCCGCAGCCGCGCTTCCAGCCACATGGCGCCTTCCAAATCCAAATAGTTGGTCGGTTCGTCCAACAGCAACAGGCTGGGCTCGGCAAACAACGCCGCCGCCAGAGCGACCCGCATCCGCCAGCCGCCGGAAAATTCGGCCATCGGGCGCGCGAGGTCCTCGGTCGAAAACCCCAGACCGGCAAGAATTTCGCTGGCGCGGGCCGGCGCGCGATCGGCGTCGATTTCCTCCAGGCGGAGGTAAATATCGCCCATGCGCTCCGGGTCGGCGGTTTCCAGTTCGCGCAACAGTTCGTGGCGCTCGATATCGGCTTCCAGCACCGTTTCGAGCAGGCTGACCGGGGTCGCCGGATGTTCCTGATCGACGCTGGCGACGCGCGCGCCTTTGGGAATGACGATTTCGCCGCCGTCCGGGGATAATTCGCCCAGAATAAGCTTGAACAGGGTCGATTTGCCCACGCCGTTGCGCCCGACGAGTCCGGTCTTGGCGTTGGGTGGCAGATTGAGGCTGGCGCGATCGAAAAACCGGCGTCCCCAGGCGTTGAACACGAGATCTTCGATTTGCAACATGGGGTCGGGGCGCCGTTCGATATGGAAGTAAGGCGCGGGGTTTAACCGATAGGCGATGCGATGGCCAGAGTTATGTTGCGGTGCGGTAAACGCGGTGCGGCAGAATACCGGCTGGCCGAACGATTGACTCCTGGCGCCCCTCCCCTGCCAAGACATCCGGCCTTGGCGAACGTCCCGCCAGCGCCGAACATGCCGCCCCGCCGGACCCGGCGAAACGAAACACGCCGGAGGACGCGCAACCCATGCCCACCCCAACCCGGCGCCCGTGGGACCGGAACCTGCTTCTGGGCGTGCTGTTCATCTGCATGTCCGGCCTGACCTCGCCGCTGATGAACGGCTTCGCCAAGCTCCTGGGACAGGACTACAGTTCCCTTCAGGTTTCCTGGGCGCGCGCCTTCGGGCACGTGATGTTCATGCTGATCGCCTTCGTTCCGCGCTTCGGGTTGCGCATGTTGCGGACGCGGCGGCTTGGGAAGCACCTGATCCGCTCCTCCAGCCTGTTCGTTTCGAACCTGGTTTATTTTGTCGCGATCGGTTTTATCCCGATTGGCAAGGCGGCCTCCATCAATATGATCGGACCGCTGCTCGTCGCCGCACTGGCGTGGCCGATGCTGCGCGAACGCACCACACCCGCGCGAGTCATCGCCGTGGCCGTGGGCTTCCTTGGCGTCTTGGTCATCATCCGTCCCGGCACCGAAGTTTTCCACTGGGCTGCCATCCTGGTAATCTTCAGCGCCCTGACGAACGGCTTCTATCAGATTTTCACGCGCGAAATCGCCGACACCGAGGCCCCGGAAACCAACGCCATCTACAGTTCGATCGTCGGAGCCTTCGGCATGTTGCTGGTCTTGCCGTTTATCTGGCGTACCCCCGCCAGTCTCGCCGATCTCGCGATGTTCTGTAGCCTGGGTGTGCTTGGCGCGATCAGTCATTACTTCGTCGCGCTCGCTCTGGGTTTCGCGCCCGCGAATATCGTGACGCCATTTCAATATGTGCAAATGCTCGGCTCGGTCCTGGTTGGGTATTTGATTTTCGGCGATTTGCCGGACGCGCTGACCTGGCTTGGCGCCGCGATCGTACTGGGCTCGGGGCTCTATGTCGGGTGGACCCAGACACGGCGCCGCAGCCTGGACGCGCCTTCCACGCCGAGGAAAAATCCGTCGATCCGATCGCGGGATGTGCAATAAGGCAGCGCCCGGATGGGCAAAGGACGCGCGTTCCTGGGTGTATCGTCGATGACCATCGAAAGACCAGCGCGACATGAAACCCAAGGCATGACCCTTCCCATCGACAACCTGCCGCCCATTCACCCCGGCCAATTCCTACGCGACGAGTTGGAAGCGTTGAACGTCAGCGCCCGGAAATTCGCCGCTTTCATTGGCGTGCCGCATAACGCGATCACCGGGATCGCGAACGGAGACCGCGCGATCTCCGCGGCGATGGCGATCCGGCTCGGTCAGGCTTTTGGCACGACAGCGGAGTATTGGTTGAATCTGCAAACGATTCACGATCTGAAGCGGGCGCGTGCAGCCATGCCGCCCGAGGCGTTGCAGATCTCGTTGTTCGCAACCACGTGACCGCTGCGCGCCAAAGCCGGTGTCGATGCGCCCGCGCGACAGCGGGAACACCCGCTCCCCGGGTCGTAATGGCAACCGGGGGGGCGAAAACGCGCACGGAACCGCGACGCCCAGCGACGCGGGCAGATCGTCCATGCGAACATCGTTCAGCCCTTCGAGGGGGCCCATTTATAGGTTTTCGCGACACTCCCGCCCATCAGCATAACCCGATCGCTGTCCGACAAACGATCGGAGTGCAGGAACGCATCGACGCCCTGCTTATATGTCAATAATTCGACTGCCCGGGTCCAGTCGGTGCCCCACAGGCAACGTTCCAGCCCGAACGCGTCGAACACGCGCGCCAGAGGTTCCCAAATGTCTTGATAAGGGTACGGTTCCCGGGCCAGGGTGCAGGCGCCACTCACCTTGATCGCAACATTCGGCAGCGCGGACAGCGCGAGAACCTCTGGCAGCGGGTCCCACCCGTCGGCGGGCGCGGGCGGATGGTGCGGTTGTTTCAGGCCGAGATGATCGATCACAAGCTGGGTGTCCGGGTTGCGCGCGGCGAGTCCGGCGACCTGCGCCATCCGGCCCCAGGACGCCATGTTGATCGGAAGTCCCAGCTTTCCGGCGCGCGCCACAACCCGGTTCAGGCCGGGATCGGCGGGGTCGGTTGAAACACCGTCGCGGAGAAAAAGTCTGATGCCAACGGCACCTTTGGTGGAAGCCCAGGCGGCGATAGTGTCTTCGACGGCGGGGCCGGTGGAATCGACGGGTTTAACCAGGCCGAAGCGTCCCGGGTGTTTCGCGTATACTTCTTGGGCGTAACTGGAATCGTAACGATACATGGTGAAGGCGGAAACCAGGATCGCGCCATCGACGCCGACGGAATCCATGGCGGCCACCATGGCGTCGCCGGTGACTTCGTCCGGGCCGGTAAGGACGCCAGACCAGGGACGGGCGGGGTGATTGCGTTCGTAGACGTGAACCTGGGAGTCGACGATTGCCATTTTATCTGCCCTTCCGCCCGGTGGTTTTTCGTTCGACGACGGTATGACGCGGGGCGGCGGCGTTCAAGGGCGGCGTCTATCGCGCGGTCCCGTCCAGCGTCATCAGCGCAATGAACCCCGACCGTGTTTCCCCGGCCGCACGTCAACGACACCCCCCTGATATCCATGCAATCTGGCGAAGGAAAGGAAGCCTTGGGGCTCGGCCCCGGTGCTTTTTTCCGTCGCCCGATTGCCCTGTCTCACATTCGGTCTTCCCAATCGCCCGCCGCCTGGCCCATGATCCCATCCGAAGGGCTCCGGCGCGACCCGGCGGCCCGCGACACGAGGCCAAATGAGCGACTACGACACCGACATCCTGGTCTGGAGCGAACAGCAAAGCGCCCTGCTGCGCCGCCTCGCGTTGGGCGAACAGGTGAACACGCAAATCGATTGGGAAAACGTCGCCGAGGAGGTCGAAAGCGTGGGGCGCGAACAAGTGCACGCCGTCCAGTCGCTATTGTTGCAAGCCTTGATCCACGTGCTGAAAGCCGAGGCCTGGCCGGACTCCCGCGACGCCCCGGTCTGGCGTGCCGGCGCGATGAATTTTCGTGCCCAGGCGGCCATCCGGTTCGCGCCGTCGATGCGGCAGAGGATCGATCTGCCGCGGCTTTACCGGCAGGCCCGCCGCGCCCTTCCCTCGGAAATGGAAGGACAAGCTGGGTTGCCGGTCGCCGAAACCTGTCCGCTCAGTCTCGACGCGTTGCTCGCCGAGACTTAACCCCGGACCGCCCCGTCACCGTCCCTTCCACACCGGCTTCCGCTTCTCGACGTAGGCCCGAACACCCTCGACCCGATCCTCGCTGGTGTAAGGGCTGATCCCCTCGTTCAACCGCAAAGCCACGGACATTGGCAAGCCGTTCGCGCGCACCGCGGTTTCTTTCATGCGCCGGATCGTGACGGGGGCGTTCTCGCAGATCGCCTCGGCCATTTTCAGGGCTTCCGCCAGGCATTGGCCTTTGGGGACGACGCGGTTAACCAGGCCCCAGCCGCGCGCCTCTTTCATGTCGATATATTCGCCCAGATACAGCATTTCGAACGCGATCCCGGGCGGCACCATGCGCGGCAGCATGACATTGGCGAAATGGGCGCCTTTGCCGCGTTTCGCCTCCGGCAGGCCCATGCGGACATGCTCGTCGGCGACCCGCATGTCGCAGGCCAGGGCCAACTCGCAGCCGCCCGCGACGGCGGGACCGTTCAGCGCGGCAATGGTGGGTTTCACGCATTCCGCGACGACCTCGAAAATATAGCGTTGGACGCGGGACAGCAGCGGCTGAAACGCCGCGCCCGCCGCGTCTTCCTGGGCCCGCGCTTTCAGATCGGCCCCGGCGCAAAACGCGCGGTCGCCGACGGCCGTCAGCACGACCGCCCGAACGTCCGGATCGGCACCGGCCGTGACAAACGCCTCGATCAGTTCGTCCGTCAGCGCGGCATTCATCGCGTTCATCCGATCCGGCCGGTTGATCGTCAGGATGCGGATATGGCCGCGGGTTTCGCGCAGCAGAATGTCGTCGGTCATGGGCGGTCTCCTTCAAACATTGACCAACCATAAACGCCGCGCCACACAGAGCCAAACCGCCTGCACCTGACCGCCCAAGCCAAACCGCGACCGGAGTCCGCCGATGCCCTCAACCCAGGATGCGCTGCACGCGCTGTTTCACCCGCGCGCGGTGGCGGTGATCGGTGCCTCCGGCGACACGGCGAAGCATGGCTATATCGTGCTGACGAACATCCGTAACACCGGATTCACGGGCGGGATTTACGGGATCAACCGGCGGTTGAAAGACGTGGAAGGCATTCCTTGTGTGCCGGCGATCGCCGATGTGCGGGAACAGGTCGATGTCGCCTTTCTCGCCATCCCGGCGGATGCGGCGGTGCAGGCCGTCCGCGACTGCGCCCGCGCGGGCCTGAAGGCCGTCATCGTCGGGTCGGCGGGCTATGCCGAAAGCCTGGATGCGGGCGGCGCCGAACGGCAACGCGAACTGCAACGCATTGCCGCCGAAGAAGGCATCCGCATCGTCGGCCCGAACTGCAACGGGATTTACAACGCGCACCATCCGATTTCGATCGGGTTCAATACCTCGCACGCGAAAAAGCAAACGCCGGGCGGCGTGTCGATCTTTTCCCATAGCGGCGCGTTGTTCGACGCGATGTCGGGACGCCTGGCTGCGGCGGGCGGCGGGTTGTCGCTGTTCGCGTCGGCCGGGAACGAGGCCGACATGTCGGTGCTCGATTACATGGAGTACGCGATCGGGCACGAACCTACCAAAGTCATCAGCCTCTTGATTGACAGTCTGGACGACGGTGCGCGGTTCCGGGCTTTGGCGTTGCGAGCGTATCAGGCCGGCAAACCGGTCGTGGTGCTGAAAATCGGCGGCTCCGACGCGGGCGCGGCGGCGGCGGTGGCGCATTCTTCGCGCCTCGCGGGCAATGCCGCCGCTTATCGCGCGCTGTTCGACGCGAGCGGGGTGGCTGTTGTTTCGACATTGGAAGGGTTCATGACCGCCAGCGCGCTGCTGGCGAAGTATGGACGGCGGCCCGGGAAATTGGGTGCGCTGTCCACCTCCGGCGCCGGTGCGTCCCTGATCGCCGATCGCTGCGACGCCATCGGTGTGCCGCTGGCGCCGCTGACGGACGCGACAAAAGCGGCGCTGGATGCCCATAAAATGTTTTCGCGCATTGGCAATCCGCTCGATCTCGGCATCTTCGGCGGCATGCGCAAGTCCGCCGAAGTGCCGTTTCTGTTGATGAACGATCCCGAAGTCTCAGTTGTTCTTGGCCTGATGCATTCAATGAACCCGTGGCAGGGCGATCCGTACCGGGCCGCGCTGGCGGACGCGATGGAGCAAAGCGGGCGCCCGATGCTGCTGGTCTCGCCCGGTGGCCTGCCGCCCGCCGAGCGCGCAACCTATGAAGCCTTCGGGGTGGACGTGTTTACCGAGATGGACGTGGTGTTGGAGGGGATCGGGGCGATGATGGCGCCCGCGCCCACCCCGCTCCCCGCGATCGCCGTGCCGCCCGCGCCTGTTTTACCCGCGCGTCAGCTGACGGAGCCCGAAAGTCTGGCGTTGTTGCGCGGCTTCGGCGTGCCAACCGTGCCCACCATTATCTGCCACAGTTTGGCCGAAGCCCTGGCGGCGGCGGACAAAATGGGCTGGCCTGTCGTGCTGAAAGGTGTGGCGGAGGGCGTGGCGCATAAAAGCGATCTTGGCCTGGTGCATGTCGGGCTGCGCGACGCGGACGCCGTCGCCAAAGCCTTTACCGCTGCGGGCTGTGCCACCGTGGTCGTCCAGGCGATGATCTCCGGCGACCTGGAAGCCATCGCCGGGATCGCCCGCGCCGATGGCGTCGGCCTGGTGCTGCTGGCGGGTCTCGGCGGCGTCCATGCCGAGGCATTGCGCGATGTGACCATATGGCCGCTTCCCGTCGCGCGGGAAACCGTGGAGTCCAGGCTTCGCCGCGGCGCGCTTGGCCGCGTGTTGCACGGCCCCCGCTGGAAGCACGCCGGCACCGCCGCAGCCTTCGCCGATGTGCTGATGGGGCTACAAACCGCTGCGCTGTCGCTGGGAGACCGGTTGCAGGCGATCGACGTAAACCCCGTCATTCTCGGCGCCGGCGGCGCGATCGCGGTCGACGCACTGGTCTTGCCCGCGTCATGACCGAACGCTTCGCCGTCACCTACCACGTGCGGTCGGACGCGGCGTCGATCGCGGCGCGCGCCCAGGGGATCGCGGTGGAACAAAGCGTGGAGATGCCCTTGGCGGCGGTGGACGAGCCCGCGGTGCTGAAGGATATCGTTGGACGTGTCGCGGACATCGCCGATCTGGGGAACGGGGTGTTTTCGGTTCGGATCGACCTGGCACTGGAAACCGCGGGCGACGATCCCGGCCAGTTTCTGAACATGCTGTTCGGCAACACCTCCCTGCACGACGACGTCATCCTCCGCGATTGCGAGATCCCCGCCCGGTTTGCGCCGTCCGGGCTGGCGGCGCCCGCGTTGCGGACCCGTTTGGGTGTGCCGTCGCGCGCCTTCGCGGGTTCCGCCCTGAAACCCCAGGGGCTGGCGCCAGAGCGGCTCGCGGGACTGGCGGAGCGGTTTGCTCTGGGCCGGCTGGATTTCATCAAGGACGATCACGGGCTCGCGGATCAGGCATATAGCCCCTTCGCTGTCCGCGTGCCGATGATTGCGGCGGCCGTGGCGCGGGCGGTGCGCTCCACCGGGCATCCGACCCGGTATATCCCCAGCCTGACCGGCGATCTCGACCAAATGCGGGCCCGCGCGAGGATCGCGCGCGGCCTGGGCCTGGATTGCATGATGGTGGCGCCGATGGTCGCGGGGTTTTCCGCCACGCGCGCGCTGACGCGGGCTTTTCCGGATGTCGTGTTCTTCGCCCATCCCGCCATGGGCGGCGCCGCACGGATCGCGCCGGAGCTTCTGATCGGGAAATTGTTTCCGGCACTGGGGTGCGGCGCGGTGATTTATCCCGTTTACGGCGGCCGCTTTGGTTACAACGCGGAAACATGCCGCAGTATTTGCGACAACGCCAAACCCGCGCTGGCCGTGCCTGCGGGCGGAATCACGCTGGACCGCGTGCCGGAATTGCTCGCCTTCCATGGCCCGGACACCATGTTACTGATTGGCGGCAATCTGCTGCTCGCCCGCGACCGGATCACCGAGGAATCCGCCGCCTTCGTCAACGCCGTCGCCTCGCATGGGACCGCCCGTCATGGACACTGAAACCCCGCCTGCCTTCCGCCCGGTGCAACAAGACTTCCGCTGGGACGGCGTCGCCTACCAGCCGTACAAGCAGGATGGCGAGGCGCCGTTCAAGGATATCTCCCGCCAGACGCTGTTTCATGACGATGCCCTGGCCTGCGAGCTGCGGTATTTCGAAATGGACGCCAACGGTTATTCCACGCTGGAACGCCATGAACACGCCCATGCCGTGATGATCCTGCGCGGCTCCGGCGAATGCATGGTCGGCGATTCTGTCCGCGCCGTGAAACAATTCGACCTCGTCGCCATCCCCGCCTGGACCTGGCACCAATTCCGCGCGACATCGAGCGAGGCTTTCGGCTTCCTGTGCATGGTCAACATGACCCGCGACCGGCCGGTGCTGCCAACGGCCGAAGACCTGGCCCAGATGCGGCGCAATCCCCGGGTGGCTGCTTTTCTGGGCGGTTGAACCGTTGGGGCGCTGCCCCCCGTGGGGCTTGGGGCAGCGCCCCATAGGCACTGAGTTAAGAGCTCGGACCGGACTTTCTTCGTCATGGCACGGCTTGATCGGGCCACCGTGCGCGGCGCGGCCTGGCGATATAAGGCATACCGTCGCGCGCATGGCCGATTCTTCGCGAA
>JAYWAX010000561.1:0-9544 GCA_043782125.1 Acetobacteraceae bacterium
CTATTCGATCGGCGCCGTATTGCTGGACAAAAAAGACCCGTCGAAAGTCTTGGGCCGCACCTGCGAACCCTTGATCCGCCCGGCGCCGTCGGAACGGGAAGGCTATGTTCCGAATGTCGTTTATACGTGCGGCCTGATGCGGCACAACGAATTGATCGTCCTGCCGTATGCGGTATCGGACACGTTTTCGAATTTCGCCACGGTCGAAATCGCCGCTTTGCTCAGATCGATGTCCTGCTGACGGCGGGCGGGCGGCGCGGGATTAACCGCCCCGGCCGCCGCGGCCCTCGCCACGCTCATGACCGCGCCCGTAACCTTCGCCACGCTCGCGGCCGTAATAACCATCTCCGCGACGTCCGTACCCCCATCCCGGCTCATAAAAGCAGCCGGTGAGCGTCACCAAAACGAGGAACAGCGCGACAAGTGTCTTGGCCATGTTCGCCTCCTTCGGGGGGTCGCTAAATCCGCCCCATCAACAGCAGCACCACCAGGACGATCAGAATAACGCCAAACCCGCCGCTGGGGTAGTAACCCCAGTTGGCGCTGTGCGGCCAGGTCGGAAAGGCACCGATCAGGAACAGCACGAGGATAATCAGCAGAATGGTTCCGAGACTCATACGAACAACTCCTGAACAGGATGCGATACGGCCTGGCCGCGGCGGGCGTCAGCTCGCGTATTTATATTCCGGCAGACTCTTAAGTGAGTCCTTTGTCGCGCCGCGCAACAACATTTTATTGTCGCGGACTTCCAACGACGTGAAGGACACGACGACATATTTCGTGCCCATGCCCAGAAACCCGCCGACGGAGAGCACCGCGTAGGGAACCTTATCGGCCGGGGTGACGATCAGATCGTCGATCGTGCCCACAGTCTCATTGGCCTCATTCACCACGGCACTGCCGACGACTTTCGAGGTCCGGTAGCCTGTGGCCAGCGATGCCGGGTCGATTTTCATCAATGTCACGGTTTGCGGCACGCCCTGCGTGAACGCCTGACCGGCAAGCACCGACGCGAAAATCGCGGCGCCCGCCAAAAGTGTCAATTTACGTTTCATTCGATTATCCTTTCGCGCGGTATGGATGTCAGGCTGCCGCCGGCGTGTGCGTTTTCGCGCTGTGCTTCATCGCGACTTCGCTTTGCGCGTGCGCCGTGGTGGCGTGTTTTTTCGACTCGACGTGGTCGCCCTGATCGAGGTGATGCGCCGCTTCATGGTGATGATGCGCGGCGGCATGATGATGGGCAGCGGCGCTGTGATGATCGGCCGCGGCGGCGCGATGATTGTCGGTGGCTGCATTTTTCGGTGACTGTGCCATGACTTGATATCCTTCGATCGATCGGTTGCCGTGGATTTCCGGCACCGCCACGCATGGCCTGGAACCTCCGGAAACGCGCCGCCTCGAAGCAGCGATGGCATTGTTGTCGGCCATTGCCGCGCCCTGGGCCATCGCCGGAAAATACTCAAATCGATCGGGCGGGCCGTTGAGTAGTTTCCGATGGTATCGGATTTTAACAGAGCGCCATAACGCGGTCTGGCGACGGCTTACGCCACGCCATCCGCCGCGCTCGCCGCGATCGCCAGCCGCGCCAGCGCGGGCAACGACTTCGATCCGGTCTTCTTCATGATCGACGCGCGGTGGTTTTCTACCGTTCGCTGGCTGATCCCCAGATCCGCGGCGATATTCTTACTGGGATGGCCGATCAGGACCAGCTCCATGATCTGCCGCTGGCGCTGTGTCAGGCCCGCCAGTTGACCCGCCGCATCCTGGTGCCGCGACGACCGCTTGTTCGAATCAAGGCCCTGTTCCAACGCGCGCGCGACACAGGCAAGCAACTCCGTGTGGCCGACCGGCTTTTCGATGAAATCGGACACACCCGCTTTCATCGCCTGAATCGCAATCGACACATCGCCGCTGCCGGTGATCATGATCGACGGCAACGCGTGACCGGCCTCGCGCAATTGCCGCAGCAATTCCAGGCCATCCATTCCCGGCAAGTAAGCATCCACAACCAGACAAGCCACCCCTCCTGGGCGCCACGCCTCCAGAAACGCCTCGCACGACGCGAATGACTCGACGGCCTGCCCGTCTTCCTCCAGCACCTCCCGCAGGGCCGCGCGCACCGAGTCGTCGTCATCGACGATGAACACCGTCGGCGCGCCGGCACGGCGCGGCGCGAGCACAGGCACAGGCACCGGCGGCGGAGCAGGCGGCAGCAATCCCTGGATGATCGACAAAAGTCCCGCCGGTTCCACCGGCTTGTTCAAGTGCGCGATTCCCCGCGCTGCGATGTCCCGCATCGTTCCGGTCGCGATATCGCCGGTCAGGATGACAATGGGAACTTCACGGCGCAGGTGCGATCGCAATTTCAGCGTGACCTCCAGACCATTCATCCCATCCGGTAAATTGTAATCCGCGAGGATCAGATCGGGCCGCATCGTTCCGCGCGTCACCAATTCCAGCGCCGCGCTGCCATCCGCCCCCGCCACCACGCGGTGCCCGTCCTCTGTCAGCACCATCACGAGGGAATCGCGCACCTCGGGATCGTCCTCGATCACCAGGATCGAAGCCACGCGATGCGCCTCTGTTGCCTTGGGCACTGGCGCGTCCGCAACAGGCACGTCCGCGCGATCGGCCGGCGACCGCGCGACCTCGACCGAAAACATCGATCCCCGATCCAGCCGAGAGCGGACCCGAACCTCGTGGCCCAGAAGCGTCCCAAGGCGCTTCACGATCGTAAGACCCAGCCCGAGCCCGTGACTGCGTTCGCGCGCGACGTTGCCGATCTGATGATATTCGCCAAAAATCGCCTGCAACTCGTCGTCCGGAATGCCGATACCGGTGTCCCAGACCTCGATCCGTACTGTATCGCCGTGACGGCGGCACCCCAACAGCACTTTACCCTGGCGGGTGTATTTCAGCGCGTTGGCGATCAGATTTCGTAACATCTGTTCGAGCAACTGGGGATCGCTGCGAATCGACAACGCGGACGGCACGACGTGCAACGACAATCCTTGCGCTTCCGCGATCACGGTGAAATCGTCGGCCAGGCGCTGGAACAAAACGCTGACGCGAAAGTCGGAAATATCCGCGTGGACCGTTCCGGACTCGATCTGGTTGATATCGAGCACGGTGTTCAACATGCTGGTCATCGCGTCGGCCGTCTCACCCAGACGGACGACCAGCGCCAAAGCCTCCCCGGTGCGGGTCTCGCGGATTTTCTTCGCCAAAACGCCGCGCAGCAGGCTCAGCGTTTGCAGCGGTTGGCGCAGGTCGTGACTGGCTGCGGCGAGGAAGCGCGACTTCGCCATGTTCGCCTGTTCCGCGTCCCGTTGCGCGACGCCCATCGCGTCCGCCAACTGGGTCCGCTCGGTGATGTCGGAAAACGTGATGACGACGCCTTCGACCCGATCGTCCTGAGTGCGGTACGGCAAAATGCGCCGCACATACCAGACCCCGCCCTGTCCGTTTATTTCACGGTCCACCGGTGCCAGCGTTTGCAACACCGCCTTCGCGTCCGCCAGCAACGCATTATCGGCGGTCAACGACTTCAGGTCCGCCAGCGGCCGCCCGATATCGCTGGGAATGATCCCGAACAGCGCCCGCGTGGCCGGCGTAAAAAACCGGATATTGAAATCTGAATCGAGAAAGATCGTCGCCACGTCCGTGCTGTAAAGAATATTTTGCAGATCGTTGGAAGTCGTCCGCTGACGTTCCAGCGTTTCCTGAAGCTGGCTGTTCAAAGCTGTCAACTCTTCGTTCAGAGCCTGCAATTCTTCCTTCGAGGTCAAAAGCTCCTCATTGGTCGATTGGTATTCCTCCTGCGCGGACAGGGCTTCCTCATTGATGGACTTTTGTTCGTCGCTCGATATCTCCAGCGAACGGAGCGCGACCCGCAACTCGGTGCGCGTCGCCTCCAACTCTTGCTCCAGCGCAGCGGCACCGTTCATATCTCCGGCAATGGCCGGCCGTTCGCGCGCGCCGCGTTCCGGTTCGGGGATATCGACGAAGCAAATCAACAGCAACGCCTCGCCGCCGTTCGTAACGGGGTCGATGTCGATGTTGAACGACTGCGTCTGGCCATGCCACGTGGAGCTTGCGCCGGGCACGATCGCGCGCGCGTTGGTTTCGATCGCCTGCTGAATGGCGAACCGGAGTTTGGCGCGCAGGTCCTGATGCGCCATCGCCATCAGATCGTGCGTGAAGGCGCCGGGGGCGATCCGCAGAAAGCGGTCGATCGGGCCCAGGGAATGCAGACATTCCAATTTCCGATTGACCAGAACGGCGGCGGGGGCGTGATGGTCGATCACAAGTTGGCGGCACAATTCCGCCAACATCGCCTGGCGCGATACAACCGGGGTGACGGGCGCGACAGCGGGCGGGCGCCCGGCCCCGGCCCAGGAGGCGGGCTCGTGCCAGCGGATCGGGCCGATACGGCGGTAGAGACGCTCCGGCTTGGAAACGATCTCAAATCGTCCGTCGATCTCGCCCGCCGTCTCCGAGCCGCCAAGCAGCAGAATGCCATCTTTACGGAGCGCGAAATGAAACAGAGAAATCACTTTCGCCTGCGCTTCGGGACGCAAATAGATCAGCAAATTGCGGCACGACACCAGATCGATACGGGAAAATGGCGGATCGGTCAGCAGGTCCTGAACCGTGAACACGACCATCGCGCGCAATTCCGCCGAAATCCGATAGCCGCCGTCCTCCTTCACGAAGAACCGCGCCAGACGCGCGGGCGAAACATCCGCGGCGATGGCATCCGGATAGCGCCCAATCCGGGCTTCCGCGACCGCGTCCGCGTCGGCATCGGACGCGACGACCTGCAATTTCGTGTCGCGGTTCTGCGCGCCCATCTGTTCGCGGAACAGCATCGCGATGGAATAGGTTTCCTCGCCGGTGCTGCAACCCGCGATCCAGACACGGATGGACCCGTCCGGCGGCTGTGCCGCGATCAAATCGGGCACGACATGCGCCGCCATATATTCGAAGACGCCCCGGTCGCGGAAAAAACGCGTGACATGAATCAGCAAATCTTTAGCCAGCAATTCGGCCTCATTCGGATCGCGCCGAAGCATTTCGAGATAGCTTTCCATACCGCCGGTGCCGGCGATCCTGATGGCCACGCGCCGTTCGACGCGGCGGCGGATCGTGCCATCCTTATAAAGTGTAAAATCGTGCGCGGTGTTCGCGCGCAGAAACGCCACGATCTCTGGCAACCAATCCCTGACCGGAAGCAGCGGCCCCGGCACAGGGAATACCGCCGCCCCGGCGCGGCGTGCCGCGAAGGCCACGAGAGCTTCGGCAATTTTCGCCACCGGCAAAATCAGATCCACCACGCCCGTCGCAATCGCGCCCCTGGGCATGCCGTCGAAACCGGCTTCTTCCGGGTCCTGCGCGATCGCGAAACCCTGGTGTGCCTTGATCTCTTTCACACCCAGGCTGCCGTCCCCGCCGGTCCCCGACAACACGACACCGGCCGCCGCCGGACCGCGATCGGCCGCCAGAGACTGCAACAAATGATCGAATGGCAACCGGGAACCATGCCGGCCCTGCGTCAGCGCCAAACGCAGCACGCCGCCCACCACGGTCAGACAACCGCCGGGCGGCATGACATAAAATCGATCCCGCTCGACCGTGACGCCGTCTTTGGCCTCGCGCACGATCATCGGCGTGTGGCCCGACAGCAGTTGCACCATCAGGCTTTCATGCATGGGGTCCAAATGCTGAACCAGAATGAACGCCATCCCCGTGACCGCCGGAAGCGCCTCGACCAGCTTCAAACACGCTTCCAGACCACCGGCGGACGCGCCAATGCCCGCGATCGGAAAATCTGACCGCGTATCGTCGGAGTTTGAAGCCGTCCGCGCGGGAACGGAAGAATTTGCAACCATGCCGGTTTTACCTCAGGAGCATTGGCTCCCGGCCAAGCCGGGAGACTGGCAGATGTCGCGCTTGCCGTCGATACCGGGGGGCGTCTGAGTAATTTCCGAACCTGCCCCCCATCGCCCGGGTCCGTTAGGGATTGCTTGTCGCGCCGGAAATGTTTCCCGGCCGGGCGTGCTTCAACGGACAGCCTTTCAGTTCGTGGCAGTTCCCCTGGAATTGCCCCGAGTGTCCCGCGGCCGGTTACTGGCGGATTCCCTCCCCGCCAAATGCCCGGTCGCGGGACCATTTCAGGGCGGCGTCCGGTCCTGGACGAATGCCCGGAGGTCGAACCCTTTGCCACGGATACACGCCCCAAAATGAACACGCCCAGGCCGGACCGCGTCCGATGGACATGAGCCTCCAATCCTATGCGAGCCTGACCGGAGGTTACTGGAAAGGCCCCACGGCCAAACCGGCCTGGCTTCTCACATCGGCCTGCGCGACGTTGATCGTGCTGACGATCGCGGTGCAGTTCGGCGTGACGGAATGGAACCGGTATTTCTTCGACGCGCTGGATCAGAAGAATGGCACGGCCATCGCGAAGGCGGTCGCGCTGTTCGTTGCGCTGTTGCCAATCGCCACTGCGGTCGCGGTCGGTGGCCTGGTCGCGCGGATGCGGTTGCAGGTCAGTTGGCGAAAATGGCTGGCCGGCCGCCTCACAGAAAAATGGTTGGGCGAGCAGCGGTTTTACCGTTTAAGCGTCTCCGCCCCGGAACTCGACGCACCGGAATTCCGGATCGCCGAAGACGCCCGTATCGGTACCGAACCGGTCGTCGATTTTGGCTGGGGCATCGCCAGCGCCGTGCTGACGGCCACGGTGTTCTTCGGCGTTCTGTGGTCGGCCGGCGGGTCCATGATCATCGGCGGCATCGAAATACCCGGCTTCATGGTCATCGCCGCGGTCGTCTATAGTGTGACGATCTCGGGCTCGATGATGAAGCTCGGCCACCCGCTGATCGCGCGCATCGAGGACAAAAACCGCGCCGAGGCGCGACTACGCCAGGACCTGGGCCGCATTCGTGAAAACGCCGAAAGTATCGCCACGATCGGCGGCGAACCCGGCGAAACCGTCATTCTTGTCGCGAGTTTCGAAACCGTCGCGGTGTGCGCGCGCGCGGTAATCTCCCGCCTCGCCGGCATGACCTTTCTGACAAACAGCAACTCCATGGCCGCGCCGGTCGTGCCCCTTCTTTTGATGTCACACAATTATTTGAACGGCTCCATCACCCTTGGCGGAGTCATGCAAACCGCCGCCGCGTTCGTTCAGGTGCAACTCGCCCTGAACTGGCTGGTCGATAATTACGCCCGAATCTCCGAATGGTCGGCTTCCGCGAACCGCGTCGGCGGGCTTTGGACCGCGTTATCGGACCTCGACACCGCCGCGGGCGCCGACGGCGCGTCCAGCATCGTCATCGCGGCGAGCACCGACGACGGCATCCACCTTCAGGCCCTGTCGGTCGCGCGCCACGATGGACTGGTCGTAATCGATGAGGCCGAAGCAATCATCGGACCCAGTCAGAAAGTCCTGCTGATGGGCGAATCCGGCACTGGAAAAAGCACCCTCATCCGCGCCGTCGCGGGCCTGTGGCCCTGGGGCTCCGGCCGCATATTATTGCCGTCGAACGCCCGCATTTCCTTCGTGCCGCAAAACTCATACTTACCGCAGGGAACCTTGCGCCAGGTGCTGGAATATCCCGCGCCCGAAACGCCGGCCGAAGACAGTGTATTGACCGCGGCAATGACAAGATGCGGCCTGAAACGCTTCATTCCGCGCCTGGACGCCATCGAACAATGGGACAAAGCGATGTCCGGCGGCGAAAAGCAACGCATCGCGTTCGCCCGCCTGCTGATCGCGCGCCCCGATATCGTCATCCTCGACGAGGCGACCTCCGCGCTCGATACCGCCAGCCAGGACTCGATGATGGAACTGTTCCGCGACGAACTCGTCGCCTGTACTGTCATCAGTGTCGGACATCGGCCAGAGCTTATGGATTACCACGACCGGGTTCTCACCCTCACGCGGCATGAACGCGGCGTCACCATGACCGCCCGGATCGAAACCGCGGTGACCGGCCGGATATCCCGGTTTCTGCAGCGTCTCGTGGGGCCCCGCCGCGCCCCCTGAGTAGATTCCGAGTCTGTTCAGGACACGCCCCTGCCGGTCAGTATCGGTGCGTTGGACCTCTCGCCGGTTCGTCCGGGTGCCGAGAGCGCCATCGCCCCCGCTCCCCATGGGGGCCATTCCCCGAAACTCCCGGCCCAGGCAATTCGCCTGGGCCTTTTTTTTCGCAACGAAAAGACGCGTTTCCACCTGAGTATTTTCCGAGGCTGCTTTGTCCGGCGCGAAGGTTCCATATTCGGTTTCAGTAAGTCCACCGATCGCATGATCGAACGATCCGCCTTGGTAGGCTTCAGTCGCATCCGGAAACAACGCCATGCACGCCACACACAATACATTATCGGAAAATATCCGCTCGCGGTCCGTGGAAGTCCTGAACCGGCATCTGGCCGCGGCAATCGATCTGCATGCGCAGATGAAACAAGCCCATTGGAATGTGCGTGGCCCAGGCTTCATCGCGATCCATGAACTGTTCGACCGTATTGCGACAGAAGTCGAAAATTGCTCGGATCAGATCGCCGAACGGGCCGGCGGCCTTGGCGGCACCGCCCACGGCACCATCCAGGTCGCGACCGCAAGGTCCTTTCTGATCCCTTATCCTCTGGGCATCGCCGATGAGCGGAAACATTTGTTCGCGGTGGCGGGAACACTGGCCGCGTTCGGACAATCGGTGCGCGATGCTGCTGGCGAAACGACCGGCTTCGGCGATCTGGGTACCGCGGATCTCTTGACCGAAATCTCCCGCGGCATCGATCGCCAGATATGGTTCGTCGAATCGCATCGGACGCCAGCATGAGCCATCAACGCGTTGCGCGTCTTCAGACGCGAGAGGAAAACCGGTGCTATATCGGCTTCGACTCCCGTGGCTGGTATTTCGTGAAACGAGATCCGGTTTTCGACGCGGCGCGGCGGACCATTGCCAACGCAGACCAGTCCATGACGATACCGGAACATCGCGCCATGGACCCGCTTGAATTCCTTTAACCCATGCGCCGGGACCGTTGGCCATGACGCCATCGGTCAGAGCACATGAAATGCCGTGTCGATCCAAAACCAGCCAGAAAGCAAAACCTCATGTCACATGGAAAAATCGCAATTGTGTTACTCGCCGGCCTTGGCCTCTCTTTGGCCGCCTGTGGCCGCTCCCCCGGCGAACGTGCGTTATCCGGCGGATTGATCGGGGCGGGCGCGGGCGCCGGAATCGCGGCGATCGCGGGCGGGCCAGTCCTTGGCGGGGCGCTGCTTGGCGGAGCCGTCGGCGCCGGCACCGGCGCGCTGACCGCTCCGCGCCGCTGATCCCCGCATCATACCTCAAGGAATAAAATCATGGACAAAGACAGAGCGGTTGGTATTCGCAAACAATTCGTCGGCAGCGTGAAAAAAGTCGCGGGCGAACTGGTGGGCGACGCGAAGCTGAAGGCGGACGGCGAAGCCGAACGGATCGCCGGCAAAATTCAGAATGCCGCCGGCGGTCTGAAGGACTCGCTGAAAGGCAAATGA
>JAYWAX010000562.1:0-3436 GCA_043782125.1 Acetobacteraceae bacterium
CATCGTCCGGTACCAAACCCGCTTGCGGGATGAAAGCCTGCCCGCCCCGGAAAGGATCGCCGCTGGATATGCGCTGGGGAAGGCCCTCGACCGGGCCGGCGCGCGCGAACAGGCGATGACGGCGTTTTTCGAAGCCAATTCGCGGGAGTTGGCGGAGAACGAGGCCGCCGGGCACCGTTTCGACCTGAACGAACTGCAAGCCTACGCCGCGCGTGCCCGGGCAACTTATACCCCGGCGTTATGGCCCCAGATCCAGGCCCTGGGAAATCCCTCGGCGCTTCCGGTTTTCATCGCCGGCATGCCCCGCTCCGGCACCACGCTGGCCGAACAGATCGCCGCCAGCCATTCGCGCGTATTTGGCGCAGGGGAGCTGAAGGACGTGCCGCGGATGATCGTTCGCTTGGAGGCTGGCCGCGGGACCACCTCGCCCCCTGCCTGGGATCGGGATTTGGTCCGGCGGGAAACCGCAGCCCACCTCGACGCGTTGCGCGCGCTGGGGGGCGATGCCGACATGGTCATCGACAAGCTGCCGGACAACATCCAGGTGCTAGGGCAAATCCGGGCCCTGTATCCCAACGCGCCAATCGTGATCTGCCGCCGCGACCTGCGTGACGTTTGCTTTTCCTGCTTCACCACCCCGTTCGGCGCGCGGATCCCGTGGACCAACGATCTGACGCAATGCGCCCAAAGGGCCATCGAAATCGAGGAACTGACGAATTTCTGGGTGGCGGCGCTGCCCGGTCCCATCCTGGAACTGCGGTACGAAACGCTGGTCGCGAATTTGGAAGCCGAAAGCCGGCGCCTGATCGCCTTCCTCGGCCTGGACTGGGAACCCGCCTGCCTGAATTTCCACCAGACGGAGCGGACGGTAGCCACGGCGAGCGTCTGGCAGGTACGCCAGCCGCTGTATAATAGTTCGGTTGGACGTTGGCGGCCCTATGCGGCGCATCTGGAACCGATGCTGAAATGCCTGCGCTGGCATGTGCCGGGCGGGCCAGGCGAAGCTGCGGGATAACCCGCGCGGGTTCTTGTTCGCGCGACGGGCGCGGAGTGGAAAAACGGCGCCATCGGCGGCAGGATGCCGAAACGCCCCCATGTCCGACGGAACCGAGCCTGCCCATGCCCAGATTGCCCACTTCGCGCGGCCCCGCCATCCCCGCTACCGATGTCCTGACCAACGCATTGATCGAACGCGGCCGAAGCGCGTTTCAGCGCGAACAATGGGATGAAGCGGTCCAGATTTTCCGGCGCGTCCTGACGGCGAAAGGACCCGGGATCGATCCGCTTGGCGATCTGGCGATGGCGCTGTTCGCGCGCGGCGATCTCGAGGAAGCCCTCCAGCGATTTTCCGAATCGCTCGCGATCTCCCCCCGGCAAGCGGGCGTTTGGCAATACAAAGGAATGGCGCTCGCCCGCCTTGGCCGGACCGACGAGGCACTGGCCTGTTTCGCGCGCATGATCGCGATCGCCCCCAACGTCGATACCGGTTATATTTTCCGGGCGAACACGCTCACCTTCGCAGGCCGGTACCGGGAAGCGATGGCGGCTTACGACGCGATACCGCCCGGGCTGGCAGGCTCGGTTGGGATTCCGCTGATGCGCGGCGTCGCGTTGCAATGGGTTGGCCGGTTCGCGGACGCCCACAAGGAGCTGGACCGGGCGATCGCGATGGAACCGGGAAGTCCCTTCGCCTACTTCAATAAAGGACTGTTGCTGCTGCTGCGTGGCGATTTGCCAGATGGGCTGAAGTTGCTGGAAAAGCGGTGGGAGGCATGGCCGGGCCGGCAGCGGCGGAACTTCGCCACCCCGCCCTGGCTTGGCGAGACCAGCCTCGCCGGAAAGACACTGTTCGTGCATTGGGAGCAGGGTCTGGGCGATACGATCCAGTTCTCGCGTTATATCCCGATGGCGGAACAGGCCGGTGCCACGGTGATTTTCGAACCGCAAGCGGCGTTGTCGCGGCTGATGGAAACGCTGCCGGGGGGAGCGCGCCTGGTGCCCGATGGCACCGAACCGCCGCCGCACGATGTCCATTGCCCGATCATGAGCCTGCCGTTGGCGTTCGGGACGACGCAGGAGACGATCCCGGGCGGCGCGCCGTATCTCCAGGCACGGAAGGACCTCGCGGCAATCTGGGACGACCGGCTGACCGGCCTCCGCGGCCCCCGGATCGGTCTGGTTTGGGGCGCGGGATCGCGGCTTGGCAACGCAGAACTCGTGGCGGATGAAATGCGGAAGTCGGTGCCGTTGGCGGCGTTCGGGCCGTTGACCACCGTGCCGGGCGTACACTTCTTTTCGTTGCAACTGGGTCCACCCGCCGCGCAAACGGCTCATCCGCCAAAGGGCATGACCCTGCACGACCACACCGGAGAGTTGAAGGACTTCGCCGACACCGCAGCGTTGATCGAAAATCTGGACCTGGTGATCAGCGTTTGCACGTCGGTCGCCCATCTCGCTGGCGCGCTTGGCAAGCCGGTGTGGCTTTTGAACCGGTTCGATACGGATTGGCGATGGTTCCTGAAACGCGAGGACACCGATTGGTATCCGTCCATGCGCATTTTCCGCCAACCGGCCAGCGGCGACTGGGCTTCGGTGCTTCAAGCTGTCACGGTTGCTTTGCGCCGATTTGTGGAGGATCGACCGCCGGCAGCTTGACGCAGGCGGCCGGGGACAGTTCAGTTCAGCTCACCCCGCCCGGCACCCCAGCAAATGCGCGATCGCGAAAGTCAGCTCTGGCCGGTTCAGCGTGTAAAAGTGGAACTCGTCCACGCCGTTCGCCTGCAACAGCCGCATTTGCTCCGCCGCCACAACCATGCCGATCATGCGGCGCAGTTCGGTCTCATTTTCCGTGCCCTCGAACATGCGGCCCAGCCAGGCGGGGACGGAGGCGCCGCACATGGCGGAAAAGCGAGCTATCTGGGCGAAGTTCGACGCTGGCATGATCCCCGGCACCACCGGCGCGCTGATCCCGGCGGTCGAGACAGCGCATGAACAGCCGCCAGGTTCAGGTCCACGTTGGGAAAACCCTCGAAGATATCGGCGCGCGCCATCGACCCGTGGCATCGCATGGGAAATGGGGAGGCACTCCATCCGCCGATCGCGCCTGTGGTATTGAAAATGCTCGGCGGTACGAAGAGGCGGCCGGATCCCCGTCGAACGCGCCGGCGTAAAGACGCGCGGCCTTTGCGTCAGGCCGTTACGAGATCCGGAAATCGAACGACCTGCATCGCGTGCGCCCGTTTCTGGGCGTGCCAGAGGTCATAGGCCAACTGCATCTTCAACCATGCCTCCGCACGGCTCCAGCCCGCCTTTTCCAGGCGAATCGCCATGTCCGGCGACACCCCGCCATGCCCATTCAAAAGCGTTGACAAGGCCTTACGCGATACGCCGAGACCTTCCGCTGCGGCCGTCACCGTCAAACCAAGCGGCCTAAGGC
>JAYWAX010000563.1:0-9485 GCA_043782125.1 Acetobacteraceae bacterium
AGAACGTCTGGCGAAGCTGGCCGGCGGCGTGGCCATCATCCGCGTCGGTGGCAGCACCGAAGTGGAAGTGAAGGAGCGTAAGGACCGCGTCGACGACGCCCTGCACGCGACCCGCGCGGCCGTGGAAGAAGGCATCGTTCCGGGCGGCGGCGTCGCTCTGGCGCGCGCCAGCCTGATCCTCGGCAAGCTGAAGGCGGAGAACGACGACCAGCGCTTCGGGATCGAAATCGTCCGCAAGGCGATCCAGACTCCGCTGCGCCAGATCGCCGAAAATGCGGGCGAGGACGGTGCCGTCATCGCCGGCAAGACGCTGGAAAACGACGAGTACAACTACGGCTTCGACGCCCAGTCCGGCGTGTTCAAGGACCTGGTGAAGTCGGGCATCATCGACCCCACGAAGGTCGTCCGTACTGCGCTGCAGGATGCCGCTTCGGTGGCCGGTCTGCTGGTGACGACGGAAGCGATGATTGCCGAGAAGCCGGAGAAAAAAGGCCCGATGATGCCGCCAGGTGGCGGTGGCATGGGCGGCATGGGTGGCATGGGCGACATGGACTTCTGATCCATTTTTTCTGGATCGGAAACGGGAAAGAGAGCGGGCTGCGAGGTCCGCTCTTTTTTTGTCACGGCATCGTCATTTTATCGAACCGCGACAATTCTGACTGGTTTCGCCCCCGCTCTTCGGCGATCGTCCAGACCAGGTCAGCGTCGCACGCCAATCCCGCCATCGTTGACAGGGTGGCCGGTTTCTGCGCCAACTAAGCTTTACAATCGTACTATGGCTTGCCTTGCCGCGCCTCCCGCCTCTCGTTCTCCGTCTGTCGGGTGCCATCAAGAATTCCAATAGACCCGGTTGTTCGCAAATCGCGCATCTCGCGCGGTTAAAGGACGGAGAGAGACGCGTTATGGCCAGCGGCACAGTCAAGTGGTTCAACGCCACGAAAGGCTTCGGATTCATCATGCCGTCCGATGGTGGCAAGGATGTGTTCGTTCACATCACCGCCGTGCAGGCCGCCGGCCTTCGCGGTCTGAACGAAGGGCAAGCCCTTTCCTACGAGGTCACGACGGAACGTGGGAAGACCGCGGCCGCGAACCTCAAACTTTCGTAACCATTTACAAGGAGAGACCACACCATGGCCCAAGGTACCGTGAAGTGGTTTAATGCCACAAAAGGGTTTGGATTCATCATGCCGTCCGATGGCGGCAAAGATGTATTCGTCCATATTACCGCCGTTCAAGCCGCCGGGCTTAAAGGTTTGAACGACGGACAGGCGGTCAGTTTCGATGTCGCGATGGAACGCGGGAAAGCTGCGGCCACCAATCTGAAACTCGCCTGATCCACAGGTACTGACCGGCCCCGCACCCGGAGGTTTCTCCTGGGCGCGGCGGTTCGTGTCGTACCTGAGCCGCCCGAATATGTTTACGCTGCCCGAACTTGAAGATGCCACGCGCATCGTTCACGAAAGCTTTCCGGGCACGCCGCAATACGCATGGCCATTGCTCGCGGAACGCGCCGGCGCGCACGTCTGGGTCAAGCACGAAAATCACACGCCGACCGGCGCGTTCAAATTGCGCGGAGGGTTGGTTTACGCCGAACGCCTGGCGCGCGAACGCCCCTCCGTCCCCGGCATCGTGTCCGCCACCCGCGGAAATCATGGACAATCCCTCGCCTGGGCGGGCCGCCGCTATGGCGTCAAAGCCGTCATTGTCGTGCCATTTGGGAACAGTGCAGAAAAAAACGCGGCGATGCGCGCCCTTGGCGCGGAGTTGATCGAGCACGGTGTCGATTTCGAAGCCGCACGGGAGGAAGCCGCCCGTTTGGCCGTCCAACGCGGCCTGGAATTCGCCCCGTCCTTCGCACCCGATCTGGTAAAAGGCGTCGCCACGTATGCGCTGGAATTTTTCCGAAACACACAAGTTTTGGACGCGGTCTATGTCCCGATCGGTCTGGGCTCTGGCATCTGCGGTGCCATCATGACCCGTGACTTGTTGGGTCTGCGAACGGAAATCGTCGGCGTGCAGAGCACCGGCGCAGATTGTTACGCCCGCTCGCTCGCCGCCGGGCAGGTCGTTGTGCTGAACCGCGCCGATACGCAAGCAGACGGAATCGCCGTGCGCCAACCCGACGCGGCGGCATTCGAGATCATTCGCCGAGGCGTGTCGCGGATCGTCACCGTGTCAGACCCGGAAATCGGAGCGGCGATCCGCGCTTTTTGGACCGATACACATAATTTGGTGGAAGGCGCGGGCGCGGCACCGCTGGCCGCCTTGCTGCAAGAAAAAGACCGCATGGCCGGCAAACGCGTGGGACTGATCGTCAGCGGAGGAAATATCGACCTCGAATTATTCCGGACATGGATACTGGGATGAGAATATCCATCCTCGACGATTACTTCGATACAGTACGGACCCTTCCGTGTTTCGCAAAGCTGTCCGGGCACGAGGTCACGGTCTGGAACGATCATGTGCAGGACACGGATATTCTCGCGGAGCGGTTGCGAGAGACAGAAATTCTGGTTCTGATCAGGGAACGGACGAAAATTCAGGCACCGCTGCTGGATCGTTTACCCGCGCTGCGGCTGATCAGTCAGCGCAGCGTCTACCCGCACATCGATATCGCGGCCTGCACGCGGCTTGGTGTGATCGTTTCTTCCGACCAACACACTGGCACGCCCTCCTACGCCGCGGCCGAGCTCACCTGGGCTTTGGTTCTGGCCGCCGCGAGGCAATTGCCGCAACAGGTCGCGGCGTTGAAGGCGGGACGCTGGCAGATCGGTGTCGGAACGACATTGCGCGGCAAGATGCTGGGGATTTTCGGCTACGGACGGATCGGCGCGGCGGTCGCGGGATATGGGCATGCCTTTGGAATGAAGGTGCTGGTCTGGTCGAACCAGGCCTCGCGGGAACGCGCGGCGGCGGATGGATACGCGGTGGCGAAGGATAAGGCGATATTCTTCGCGGAGAGCGACGTGTTATCGTTGCATTTACGGTTGTATCCGTCGACTCGCGGAGTGGTGGAGGCTGCCGATCTGGCGCGGATGAAACCAGATGCCATTTTGGTGAATACCAGCCGCGCGGGGTTGATCGTGCCAGAAGCGCTGGAATACGCTTTGCGCTCTGGACGGCCAGGGTTCGCGGCGGTGGATGTGTTCGAAGAAGAGCCGGTGACCAATCCCGAGCATCCATTGTTGAAGATGGATAATGTTATTTGCACGCCGCATATCGGGTACGTATCGCGGGACGAATATCAGACCCAGTTTTCGGATATTTTCGATCAGATCGTGGCATACGCGGCTGGGGCTCCGATCAACGTGGTTAATCCGGATGTGTTGAAAAGCTGATACCGATGTCGCGCCAGCCATGGCGAAGACGCCAGGACACCGCGTCGAAACTGAAAAGATTTCCACCGCCGATGCCTGGTTGATCGTGCATCCGGGAAATGGGCACGCCAAGAATGTCGCAAAGCAGCAGGGCGCCGACGCCACCATG
Organism: Acetobacteraceae bacterium; assembly: GCA_043782125.1. Lineage (GTDB taxonomy): Bacteria > Pseudomonadota > Alphaproteobacteria > Acetobacterales > Acetobacteraceae > Rhodopila. The sequence continues at coordinate 3,487 of JAYWAX010000563.1, forward strand.
GGCGAGGATCGCGATATCGCCGCCAGTGCGATCGTTCGCAGCGATGTCGCGTACCGCCGAAACAATCCGTGCTTGCGCATCGACCGCCTTTTCCCAACCGCGGACGCTTCGATCGGGGTGGGCGAAGAACAGATCGGCAGTCGTCTGGAACTCGGCCGGAGGCAGATAACCGGTCGCCACCCGGTCGTTTTCACGCAAAGCTTCGACAATACTGGTCGTGACCGAAACGACCTCGGTCAGAATGGCCGCCGCATCGATGGCTTTTCTTTCGGCGCTGCAATAAATCGCGGAGATGCCGGAGATTCCCGGTGCGCGATTGAACAGCCGATGCCTCCGCTGGCCTTTTTCCGACAGCTTCCCTTGCGGCACGGGGATGGCGGGATCGATTTCGACCTCCGCGTGGGTGATGAAAAGAACAGTTCGCGGCACGTCCTACCCTTCCCCGCCCTGCCGGAACGGCGATTCCTCGGCGAGCGCCTTCATATCGTGTTCGATCCCGGCCCGTTCTTCGTCGACGAAATTCGCCACGGCCCGGCGCAATCCCGTATGCGCGATCCAATGTGCGGAATAGGTTGTTTTCGGCAAATATCCGCGCTGAATTTTGTGCCGTCCCTGTGCCCCCGCCTCAACCCGTTTCAGCCCGTGCGCGATCGCCCAATCGATGGCCCGGTAATAGCAAAGTTCGAAGTGCAGAAAGGGCCAGTCGCCGACGCAACCCCAGTTACGGCCGAACAAGGCCTCTGACCCCACGAGGTTCAGGGCGCCCGCCACCGGTTTTCCGTCTTTTTCCGCGTACATCAGAACGACCTTGTCGCCAAGACGCTCGCCCAGAAGCGAAAAAAACGCGCGGGTCAGATAAGCGGAGCCCCATTTCCGGTCCACGGTCGCGTGATAAAATCGGTAGAAAGCGTCCCAATGCCGCTCCGTGATCTCGGCGCCGGACAGCGCGTGAAATTCCAGTCCGGCGGCGTTGGCGTCGCGCCGTTCACGGCGCAGAACCTTTCGTTTTCGCGACGATAGCGCGGCCAGAAAATCTTCGAAATCCTTGTATCCTTCATTCTCCCAATGGAACTGCATACCGATCCGGCGCAGCCACCCGGCCTCGCCGAGTTCGTTCCATTCGTCTTCCTGGCAAAACGTTACGTGTACCGACGAAAGATCGTGTGATTTGCAGGCCTGCACCAAAGCATTCGCCATCGTTCCGATCGACACCCCGCTTCCGGGACGGCGCAACAGGCGAGGCCCGGGAACAGGGCTGAACGGGGATGCGACCTGAAGTTTGGGATAGTAACGTTCGCCCACACGCTCCAATGCGTTGGCCCAACCGTGATCGAAGACGTATTCGCCATAGCTGTGGGTTTTGGCATAGATGGGCGCGACCGCCACGATCGTGCCATCGGCGTTCCTGAGAACCGCGTGCTGGGGCACCCAGCCCGTGCGCTTGGTGGCGGAGCCGCTGTCTTCCACGACACTGAGAAACGCGTGACTGACGAAGGGATTGCCGTCCCCCGCGCAGGCGTCCCAGTCCGCAGCATCGATATCCGCGATTGCCGCGTGCAGGCTCATGGTCAGGGTGGCGGCTCCGTCGTCCGGCATGGCGAGTCTTCCTATTCGATTTCGAACATCCCCTCGACCTCGACCGCGGAATCGGCGGGCAGCGACGGCACGCCGATCGTGGTGCGGGCATGGCGCCCGGCCTCGCCAAAAATCGCGACGGCGAGGTCGGACGCGCCGTTCATCACGACGGCATGCTGATTGAAATCGGACGGCGCGGCGATGAAGCCGCCAAGCCGCACGACGCGCCTGACCCGTTCCAGATCGCCGCCGCAGGCCGCTTTCAGATGCACCAACACGTTGACGAAACAGAGACGCGCGGCGTCCTTGGCCGCTTCCACCGACACGCCCCAACTGACCTTGCCGGTCACCGCCACCTGGCCGTCGATGGCGGGCAGTTGACCGGAGACGACGACCAGATTGCCGGTCACGACATAGGGCACGTAATTCGCAATCGGCGGCATCGGCGCGGGCAGCGAAATGCCGAGCTCGGCGAGTTTCATTTCAATACGGCCGGTCATGACAGGGTCGCCTCCGTTCCCAGGATCACTGTTGCCTGCGCGGACAATACGCCGCCATTGCCTTGCACAATGGCGGTCCGCGCCCCGGGGACCTGGCCCGCGCCACGCTCGCCGCGCAACTGGCGGACGGATTCGATCAGCAGGAACAAGCCGTACATGCCGGGATGGCAGTACGACAGGCCGCCGCCATTGGTGTTCACGGCCAACCCGCCCTTCGGGCCGATGTGCCCGCCGGACACAAAGGGTCCCCCCTCGCCTTTCGGACAAAAGCCGAGATCTTCCAGAAACAGGATCGTATTGATCGTGAACGCGTCGTACAGCGCGAGGACATCGATATCCGACGCCTTCATCCCCGCCATCTTATACGCCTGGGCGCCAGACTGGATCGCGCCGGTGTGGGTCAGATTGGGCATCGAGGAGATCGAGGCATGGGTGATCGACTGCCCGCAGCCAAGGACATAGACGGCCGGTTTGGCCATGGACCTCGCGCGGTCCGCTGTGGTCATCACGATCGCGCCACCACCGTCGGTCACCAGGCAGATGTCGCGCACGGTAAAGGGGTCGCTGATCGGGCGGGCGTTCACCACATCGGCGATGGTGAGCGGCTTCTTCTCCCAGGCGGCCGGGTTGGTCAAAGCCCAGTCGCGGGCGGCGACGGCGACCTCGGCGAGGTGCTCTCGTTTGGTGCCGAATTCGTGCATGTGGCGGTGCGCCGCCATGGCGTAGGCCGTTGCGGGCAGGAACGGTTTGTAGGGGGTTTCATAAGGGTTGAATTCCCGCGGACTCGAGCCCCGCCGCCCCACCGTGCGTTGCGTGCTGCCGTAAGCGATCACCGCGACCTTGCACAATCCCGCCGCCAGCGCGGCCTGCGCATGGGCCACATGGACCTCGAACGACGAGCCGCCGACGATGGTCGAATCCGTGTAAACATCCGGCATCCCCAGATATTCCACCAGCGACATGACCGACGTCCGCGCCTGGCTGGTCGCGCAAAACACCCCATCCACATCGGTCAGGCTGAGCCCGCAATCTTCCAACGCCCGGTATATCCCCTGCGCCATCAGATCGATCGGCGTCATCAGCGCGGCGACGGCGCCGATATCGGATTCAGCGGCGCCAACGATCGCGGCCGAACCGCGGCTAAGACCGATCATTGGGCGCTCTCCGCGGGGGTAAAGACGGCATAAGGCATGTCGTCGCCTTCGGCCGGGTGGGTGCGGAATTTGACTCGTAAACCGATGCGCACAGCGGAGGGGGCGATGTCCTCGACCCGGCTCATCATGCGGAAGCCCTCATCGACGTCGATCAGCGCGACGTTAAAGGGATCGCCCTTTTGCGGATGCACGACGGTCGTCGAATGCACGGTCCCGAGCCCGGTGCTGATCCGCCATTCCAGGTCGGCTTTCCCCGTCTTCGGCGCGATCACCCGCGGATAAAACACCGCGCTCCCCAACGAAGGGCTGAACTGGTACGCGAGTTCGCCGCGTTCCAGGTGCGCGTTATAGGTCGCAAGCGGCGATTCGGGCGGCATGTCGCGGTATCTCCTGTTCCTCACCCCAGGCTAGCGCGGTGCGGCCTAAAGGCAAAACGCCAGCGTGGCACCGAAGGCGGAGCTTGCGGGCACGACGATGCGCCGGTCGAGGCGGCGGACCCCCGCGATCCGGCCCTTGTCCAACGCGGCCGCGGCGGCATCCAGCGACCGCGTCCGGAATTCCAGCGCCGCCATATAACTGTCCCGCCCCTGGCTTTCGGGCGCGGCGTCGCCGAATTCGGCCTGGAAGGCCTCGGGCGAGACCACATCGAACCGCGACAACCCCACGGTCAGCGCGCAGCCGCCGTCAATGGCGCAGACGGCGTCGGGACCGAACATACGCGCGAACAGGGCGCCAAGGTCGGCCGTGTCCTGCGCGACGACGACGGCGCGGGCGACACCTGTGACGCCATTGGCGTGATGGCGCCATGCGTCGCGCCACACCAGGTCGCGTGTCAGATGCTGACAGAAATACAACCGGCCCGCCGGGACCATACCGGGCATCAGCCGCACCGTGCGAAACACGGCGTCGCGGGTCCCTTCCAGCACCGCCACGGGCCGGGAAAATTCCTCTGGCGGGAAAACGGCGACACCGGCCTTGCCCATCGCGAAATGGGTGGCGGCGGCGTCCTCGGTGCCGAACACCAGGCCGTTCAGCCCCTCCGGCGACGCCAAAATCTCCGGCCGGGACGTGCTGCCCGGCGGCGCGGCGATCAGTTCCAGGTAATCGGTCCCGAACATCGCGAGGTGATTCATCGAACCCAGCGTGTGGTAGCCACGGGGAGTCAGGGTGAACCCCAAACGCCGGTAACACGCGGCGCCATCGTCGATGCGATCGCGGACATTGACGACGACGTGATCGAGGGTCGGGACAAGATGGAACATGCGGAAGCCTCCGCCGCGACCGTATCGGCGAACCCGCCCAATGGAAAGAAAAAGGCGGTGCCGCGAGGCACCGCCGAGTTTGGGGGGGAAACGTCACATGGCGGAAAGAGCGTCTCTCTCGCACCATGAGAGCGATATGGGCATCGCTCCCGGCCGTTCAAGACCCCACAGGTCCTGTTTCATTAAACATGGTTCACGCGCTGACCGCGACCTCTTTGCCTCACGCGCTGGCCGCGACGATCGACTCCCCGACAATCTGGACGATCCGGTCCAGTGTCGCCGCCGGCGTCATCAGCGGCGGGGCCAAACACAGCGAGTCCCCGCTGGCGGGTGGCCCATCGGCCCCGCCGCGCTGGCGCATGATCAGGCACGCTTCCCCGCCTCGGCGACCACCTTGCCGCCCAGTCCGAGCGCGGGTTTCTTGCTGCCTTTGTCCTCGACGAGTTCGATCGCAGCGAGCATGCCGATGCCCCGGACCTCGCCCACACAAGGCAGCGACGCCAGCGTCTCCAACCCCGCCCTGAATCGATCGCCCTCCATTTGGGCGCGTTCGACCAGGCCCTCCCGGTCAATAATGTCGATATTGGCAAGGCCGACGGCGCAGCACACCGGATGCCCGGAATAGGTGGCCGCGTGCATGAACTTTTCGTCCGGCGGTGCGTCCTCGATGGCCTCGTGGATTTTCTTCGACACCATGACGCCGCCCAGAGGCAAATACCCCGAGGTGATGCCCTTGGCGAACGACATCAGGTCGGGTTCGATCCCCCAATGGCCCAGAGCGAACCATTTCCCGGTGCGGCCGAAGCCGGTGATGACCTCGTCGGCGATCAGCAGAATGCCATGCCGGTCGCATAGCTTGCGCAGGTGGGGAAAATAACCCGGTGGCGGAACGATGACGCCGCCGGCGCCCATGACGGGTTCGCAGATGATCGCGGCGATCGTATCGGCGCCGTAGGTTTTCACCGCTTCTTCCAGGTCGTCGGCCGCGCCGATGCCCGGGTCGCCATTGCCCGGCCAGCGATAGGGGTAAGGCGGCGCGATCTGATGGAACTCCGGCGTCAGCGGGCCGAACATCTTCTGGTAGCCCGGCAGGCTGGTCGCGGCCATCGCGGCCATGGTGACACCGTGGTAGCCGTAACGGCGGGAGATGATTTTGACCTTCTCGGGCTTGCCCATGCGCTTCCAGTAGTAACGGGCGAACTTGAAAGCGCTCTCATTGGATTCAGCGCCGCCGGTGGTGAAATAGGCCGCCGCCATGTTGCTGTATGACAGGCCAACGATCCGTTCCGCCAGCCGGATCGCGGGCTCGTTGGAAAAGCCGGCATAGGCCGAGGCATAGGCCAATTTTTCCATCTGTGCCGCCGCCGCATGGGCCAGCTCCTTCCGGCCATGGCCCACGTTTACGTTCCACAGCGCGGACAGGCCGTCGATATATTCGCGCCCATCGGAAGTGTAGAGCATCGCGCCTTCCGCCCGCGTGAAAATCTTCGCGTTGGCGTGATCCTTGG
>JAYWAX010000564.1:0-3425 GCA_043782125.1 Acetobacteraceae bacterium
CGCCTTGGTTTTTGCCGGGGAAGTCTTGGATGGTCCGCCTTCGCGGACCATGACGGGGTGACAGCCGACGAGTCAACATTAAGGGCGGTTGGTATTACCGCGAGGCAATCGGTCAGGTTTCGCAGACCTCGCTCCGCGAAACGATCGGCGCGACGGACCTCTCCGGCCTGTTATCGGAGCGGAAGAAAGCCGATATGTTATTATGGGAGGAGATCGGAACCAAGACCGCGGAATGGGGCGTCAGCGTGATTTCGGTTGAAATCCGCGACGTGGCGATCCCGCCGGGCTTGCAGGACGCCATGAGCCGCAGAGCGCAGGCGGAACGAGAGAAGGAGGCGCGAATCATTCTTGGAACGTCGGAAAGGGAAATCGCGCAGACGTTTGTCGATGCCGCCGAAATCTATGCCAAATCGCCGGGCTCGATGCAGTTGCGCGCGATGAACCTGATTTATGAGGCGACCAAGGAGCGCGGCATGACCATCGTGATTCCGTCCGCCATGGCCGACAGCATGAACCCCGCTGTACTGGGCGGCCTGCTCGCGACGGCGGGGGGCTCTGGGCGTTGAACGAGACTTGTCGCGGAAGCCGGTTTTGGGCAGCCAGCGGCGCGACCGCGTGAATGGGAGCCGCCAATGCAAAACGATCCAAACAGGCGCTTGTTTTTAAAAGAAGCCGGTGCCGTGGCCGCGCTTGGCAGTATTGCCGCGACGCCCAGGCGGGCGCATGCCTGGGCGGGTGGAGCGCCGTATCGGTCTGCGACCGAACTGATCGTGGCGCTGGCCAACAAGACCGTGTCGTCGCGCGAACTCGTTGACGATGCGATCGCCCGCATCGAGGCCCTCGACACGAAAATCAATGCCGTTGTTGTCAGGGATTTCGCGGCGGCCCGCGACGCCGCGAAGGCGGCCGACGCGGCGCTGGCGCGCGGCGAGCGCCGCCCGCTGCTTGGCCTGCCCATGACGGTCAAGGAGAATTTCGACATCGCCGGCCTGCCGACCACCAGGGGCGACCCGAAATTCAAGGATCGGCGGCCGGACGCCGATGCGGTGGCAGTGGCGCGGCTCAAGGCGGCGGGGGCGGTTATTCTCGGCAAAACCAATCTTCCGATCGATCTGGGCGACTGGCAGAGCTACAATGAGATTTACGGCACCACCAATAATCCCTGGGATCTGACGCGAACCCCCGGCGGATCGTCCGGTGGATCGGCCGCCGCGCTCGCGGCTGGATTTGTCGCGCTTGAACTGGGTTCCGATATCGGTGGCTCCTTGCGGGCGCCCGCGCATTTCTGCGGTGTATTCGCGCATAAACCGAGTCTCGATCTGGTCCCTCTGCGCGGCGGCGGCTTGCCCGGAATGCCGCCGTGGCTGCCGATCCGCGGCGATCTCGCCGTCTTTGGGCCGATGGCGCGCGGCGCCGCCGATTTGGCGCTTGCCCTGACGGTGCTGGCGGGACCGGACGAAATGATGGACGGGATTGGTTACACGCTCGCGCTGCCGCCGCCCCGCCATGCCGCGCTCAAGGATTTTCGGGTGCTGCTGCTGGACATGCACCCGCTCTGTCCGACCGCCGGCAGCGTGATCGGCGCGATGGGGGAGTTGGAGGCGCGCCTGGTCAAGACCGGCTGCACGGTGTCGAGGACCAGTCCGGTTCTGCCGGATCTCGCGCGAACCACGCGGCTTTACGTGGAACTGCTGCTGGCCTTCTACGCGACCGATCTGCCGCCCGGCCTTCGCCGGCGCGTCGAAAACTGGGCCAAAGCCCTGGCGCCCAGCGATGAGAGTTTGACGGCGTATCGTTTACGCGGCCTGACGATCTCATACCCGGACTGGGTGCGGGCGAATCGCGTTCGGGCCGGGTTGCGGCAACAATGGCAAAGCCTGTTTCAGGATTTCGATGTCGTGCTGTGCCCGGCGATGCCGACCCCGGCGTTTTCGCATGACCATACGCCGAAGCTGATCCGGCAACTCGATATCGACGGCAAGCTGGTTGTTTACGACGACCAGATCGTGTGGGCCGCCATCGCGACGTTGTTCGGGCTGCCTGCGACCGTGGCCCCGATCGGACGCACCGGGACCGGGCTGCCGATCGGTGTGCAAATCGTCGGTGGCTTCCTCGAAGATCGCACCACGATTGCCTTCGCCGGACAGATTGAGCGCGAATACGGCGGCTTCGTTCCTCCGCCTGGATTTTAATTCCTTCGCGTATTGCGAGCGTTATATCGAACGTCCGAACGATTGACTCTCGGCACGGCATTTCCCCTCGTCCTGGCACGGCGCGACCGGGCCATCGGATGCGGCACGGCGATCGGACCAGCGGCGCTTTTCGCGGTTTTTCATGGGCACTCTCGCGGTGGTGTACCGCTCCCGATGGCCCGCTCGGGGGCGTGCCATGACGTGGAGGGGGCGTGCCATGACGTGGAGGGGGCGTGCCATGACGTGGAGGGGGCGTGCCATGACGTGGAGGTGGCGTCGCGGCGGTTCAATCGTTCGGGCGGTTGGTACGATACCGGCTGGCGGAAAGGATGACACATCGCGATGCCCTCGCCGCCCGCCTGCGCCTCGCACGAAACGATTACAAATCGATCCAGGACAAATGTCCGCCCTTGCCCGCGCCGGTGTCCAGGAACACGGCTTTGCCGCCGGATTCGCCGTGCCGGATATAAGGCCGCCCGTCGTTGCTGCGCCGGTCGTGGCCGCAATAAACCGTCAGGCCCGGGGGGATGCGATCGACCCAGCGCAGGCTGCGTTCGGGGTAACCATCGGACTGGGTGCGCCCCGTCGGCTCGCCAAACAGCGCGCGGGCGAGGCGGCCTTCGGCACGGTCGAGGCCGTGGTCGGGGGATGCCTCGGTCAGCATCGCCGGGTGGAAGCCGCCGTGGACGAGGAAGGCGTTGTCCTGACGGAGCCAGCCGGGGGCGCGGGCGGCCTCGATCAGGACGCGTTGGCGCAGGGGTTCGTCGAGTTGCTCGATGGTGGCGCGGACGGTGGCCTCCATGCGGGCGTGGCCGGCCAGGACGCGGGCGAGTTTCAGGTCGTGGTTGCCAAGGATGAACAGGCCGCGGCCGCGGTCGATCAGGTCGAACATGATGCGCAGGGTCGCGGCGCTGTCGGGGCCGTAGTCGGTGAGGTCGCCGAGTTGCACCACGAACCGGTCGGTCGCGGCGGCATAGGCGAAGGCGATGGCGTCGCCGTGCACGTCGCCCACCACGCGGATGGGCGTTCCGGCGGGGATCCCGATCGATGGGACGTGCGGCTGTGGGAAGGGAATCGGGTCGGAATGCATGCGGGTCCGGAACTGTCGGCGTCGCGAATGTTAGGGCCGCCGGGGAGAATATACGAGTCATACCAAGGGTCTGAAAGGTTGACTCTTGTGCCTCCCCGTCGTGGCCCGGCTCGATCGGGCCACCGGGAGCGACACACCGTGGG
>JAYWAX010000565.1:0-9443 GCA_043782125.1 Acetobacteraceae bacterium
GTTCCGTCGATCCGCAATACGGTCTATGGGTCCGTGGGCAATGAACGGCGGGCGCTGTCGTTCGGGGCGGCGGAATTGGCGCCGGTCATCCAGACGCCGGTTCGCAAGAAGGTGGTGGCGGCGTAAGCGGGACGGCGCTTCGCCGCCCGCCGGGCTTGCCCCCAGGGCGTTCGCTTGAACGACACCGCTGTGCCTCCTCCCGTCATGGCACGGCTCGACCGGGCCATCCGGAGCGGCAACACCTTGGAACGAAGGCACCGGGTGGTCCCACGTGGCGATTTCTTCGCGAACGGAGACGCCGGTGCCGGTTCCGATGGCCCGGTCTTGCCGTGCCATGACGGAGAAAGGCTCGCAGCCGCGTTCAAGCGATTGCCCTGGACTTGCGCCAGGCGGGCTTGCAAAAGCCGCCGTTTTCCGCACAATGTCCTTAGAAATTCCCCGGACAATCCCGGGAATGGCAACCGGGATTTTGTAACGCCCGGCCATCAATCGCGGGGCATGTCGCACATGACGTTGGAAGAACGCATTCGCCGGCTGGAAGACATCGAGGAAATCCGCCATCTGCGCTGTGAATACCACGCCAGCCTGAACGAAAGCCGCTTCGGCAATTGTCGCGCGCTGTTCACGGACGACGCGGTCGTGGAACTCGGCTACCTCGCGCGGTATGAAGGCATCGAGGCGATCGATCGCGGCTTTCGCGCGATGGGCGAACGAGATCGTTTTTTTATCAAACAGTTCGTACACGGCCACGACGTGACGGTGGATGGCGACACGGGGACCGGCACGTCTTATCTGGAAGCCCGCTATGGCCGCTTCGGCGTCAGCTATGTCGTCGCGGGCCGCTACGACGACGTCTATGCCCGTGTCGGCGGTGTCTGGAAATTCCGCGCGATGATTGCGGAGTTGTTTTACACCGTGCCGAATGGCGTGGGCTGGAGTGGCGACGAACGCCACTACCTCCGCCCGAAATCCGAACAGACGGCCTGACCGAAAAACCTCCAGGTCCTGGCGTGTCAGGACCTGGGCTGGGCTTTAGGTTTTTGTGGTCAGGACTTCGGGATTGGTCACCCGGATCGGCGTGCCATCGAGGAAGGCCAGCGCGTTTTCGATCATCTGCGGATAAAACTGGTCCCAGGTCTCCTTCACGCCATAACCCATGTGCGGCATCAGAATTGTGTTCGGCAGACGGCGGAACGGATGATCTTCCGGCAGCGGCTCTTTGTCGTAAACGTCCAGCGCCGCCGTGATGCGGCCCGCGTGCAGCGCCATCACCAACGCTTCCTCGTCGATCAGCGGCCCGCGGGAGGTGTTGATAAGGATCGCGCCTTGTTTCATCTGCGCGATATCTTCCTTGCCGATCAACCCCCGGCTGCGCGGCGACAGAACCATATGGACCGAGATCGCGTCGGACCGGCGCATCAACTCGTCCTTGGAGACCAGGGCGACGCCAACTTCCTTGCAGCGCTCTTCGGTCAGGTTCTGACTCCAGGCGACCACGTTCATGCGCAAAGCCAGGCAGTACTGGGCCATGTAACCGCCGAGACGCCCGAGTCCGACAATCCCGATCGTCTTGCCCGCGAGGCCCATGCCGACCGGCACGCCCATCTGGAACCGGCCCCGGCGCATGTTCAGATCGCCTTGCGGAATGCCGCGTGCGGCTGCGATCAACAGGCCAAGCGCCAACTCCGCCGTCGCGGCATCGGCGTTCCCGCCGCCGCGCGTGGCGCACACGACAACGCCGCGTGCCGTGCAGGCCGGCGTGTCCAGCGACGCGTTGCGCGCGCCGGTCATGCCCATCATGCGCAGCTTCGACAGGCGCGCGATCAACGAGCCAGGGAGAGGCGTCCGCTCGCGCATCGACAGCACGATGTCGAAATCCGCGAGCCGCGCGGCGGCGTCGTCCTCATCGCGAAAGGCCTCGGAAAAAATCGTGACATCGGCGCGCGATTCAAGTTCGAACCAATCGGCGCTTTGGTACGCGACGCCCTGCCAGTCGTCCAGAACCGCGACTTTCGCTTTGTTCCCGCTCATGCGTTCCTCCTGGTGTTTCCGCAGGGAACGTGGCGCGCGCGGGGAGGCGTGACAAGGGGGCGGCGGCACGGTGTGTCGCGGCGTTGCCAGCCCGTCGCGGTGCGTCCAGACTCCGGCGCGGAAACGAATCAAATCGGAAAAATCATGCGACACGCCATAAAAAAAATTCTCATCGCGAACCGCGGGGAGATCGCGGTCCGGATCGCGCGGACGGCGGCGGACATGGGGATCGCGACGGTCGCGGTTTATTCGCCGGACGACGCGCAGTCGTTGCATACGCGTATCGCCGACATGACTGTCGCGCTGACGGGCAGCGGTGCCGCCGCGTATCTCGACGGCGCGGCGATCGTCGCGGTGGCAAAGGGCGCGGGCTGCGACGCGATCCATCCGGGCTATGGATTTCTCAGCGAGAACGCGGATTTCGCCCGGATCTGCGCGGAGGCAGGACTTGTCTTCGTGGGGCCCCGCCCGGAAACTCTGGCGTTGTTTGGCGACAAAGGCCGGGCGCGCGATTTCGCCGCGCGCCATGGGATTCCGATCGTCGCGGGGACCTCGGGGCCGACATCGTTACAAGGCGCGCGCGCGTTCATGGACTCGCTTGGCCCCCATGGCGCGGCGATGGTGAAGGCGATCGCGGGGGGCGGCGGGCGCGGCATGCGGGCGGTCACGGACCCCGCGCAACTCGCCGGCGCCATGGAACGGTGCCGGTCGGAAGCGCTGCAATCCTTCGGCAATGGCGACCTTTACATCGAACGCCTGTTTCCCCGGGCGCGGCACGTGGAAGTCCAGATTCTCGGCGACGGGACCGGCGCGGTCGCGCATCTGTGGGAGCGCGAATGCAGCGTCCAGCGGGAACGCCAGAAAGTGCTGGAAATTGCGCCCGCGCCCTTTCTGCGGCCCGCGATCCGCGACCGCCTGTTGCGGGCGGCGACCGCGCTCGCGCAAGAAAGCCGGTATCTGAACGCGGGCACTGTCGAATTCCTGGTCGATGCGGCGGATACGACGGACGACGCGGCGATCGCCTTCATCGAGGCGAATGCGCGCCTGCAGGTCGAGCACACTGTGACCGAAGAAATCACCGGGATCGACCTGGTGCGGGCGCAGTTGGACATCGCCGCGGGCGGGACGCTGGCGGATCTTGGGCTGCGCCAACAGGACATTCCGGCGCCGCGTGGGATCGCGATTCAGGCCCGCGTCAATCTGGAAACGATGCAGGCGGACGGCTCGGTCCGTTCGGCCGGCGGGGCGATCGGGATTTACGAGCCACCGGCGGGCCGCAGCGTGCGGGTCGATGGGTATGGTTACGCCGGATATCGCGCCAATCCGCGGTTCGACTCGCTGCTGGCGAAAGTCATCGTTCACGCCGCGACAGATCGTTTCGAGGACGCGGCGGCGAAGACCGCGCGGGCGCTGGCGGAATTCCGGGTGTCCGGGGTCGCGACCAACATCCCGTTTCTGCGCGCGTTGCTGTGCCATCCCGCGATTTTGGCGGGCGCCATGCACACGCGCTTCGTCGAAGAACACGCGGCCGACCTGGTCGCAGCCAAGCCGGAACCGGCGCGCTATTTCGAAACCCAGACCGCCGCGCCGCGCCGTCCCGGCGCCAGGCTGGACACTGCCGATCCCTTGGGAGTCGTGCTTTACGGAAAATCTGGCGCGCCGGTTCCGGCCGAAACGCAAGATTTGAGCGACGTGTCCGGGCCCGCGGGCACCGTCGCCCTGCGTGCGCCCATGCAAGGCACGATCGTCGCCCTGAGCGTCGCCGAGGGCGCCATCGTGCGCGCCGGACAGGAGGTACTCATCCTGGAGGCGATGAAAATGCAGCACGCGGTGACCGCCGCGTCGGCCGGCATCGTGCGGGAATTCACCGTTGCACCGGGCGATACCGTGTTCGAAAATCACCCCTTGGCGTTCATCGAGGAACGCGCCGATGCCGGCGGAAGCGCGGCGCGTGAGGAAACGATCGATCCCGATTACATCAGGCCCGATCTGAAGGACGTGCTGGACCGGCGCGCGCGGACCCTGGACGCGGCGCGCCCGAAGGCTGTCGCGCGCCGCCGCGCCACCGGACAGCGGACCGCGCGCGAAAACATCGGCGACCTGTGCGATCCCGGCACCTTCGTCGAATATGGCTCGCTGGTTCTGTCGGCGCGGCGGCGGACGGTGCCGATGGAGCAACTGATCGACGAATCGCCCGCCGACGGGTTGATCATGGGCCTCGCGCAGATCAACAACCAATGGTTTCCCGAGGATAAAAGCCGGGCGGTGGTGGTGTCCTACGACTACACGGTCATGGCGGGGACCCAGGGTCACATGGGGCACCACAAGCAGGACCGCATGTTCGAAACGGCGGAGAAATGGCGCCTGCCGGTCGTCATTTTCTGCGAGGGCGGCGGCGGGCGTGGCAGCGACACCGATAACATGGTCTCATTCAGCGACACGTTCCACCGGCTTCCGCGTTTGTCGGGACTTGTGCCACTGGTCGGCATCGCCTCCGGCCGGTGCTTCGCGGGCAACGCCGTGCTGCTTGGGTGCTGCGATGTCATCATCGCCACGGAAGGGTCCACCATTGGGATGGCCGGCCCAGCGATGATCGAAGGCGGCGGTTTGGGGGTGTACCGCCCGGAGGAGGTCGGTCCGATGTCGGTTCAGGTGCCGAACGGCGTCGTCGATATTCTGGTGAAAGACGAAGCCGAAGCCGTGCGGGTCGCGCGCCAGTACATGTCGTATTTCCAGGGGCGGGTCGAAAACTGGAATTGCCCGGACCAAAGGACACTGCGTCATATCGTGCCGGAAAATCGTCTCCGCGGTTACGACATGCGCTCGGTCATCGAAACCTTGGCCGACGACGGCTCGATGCTGGAAATACGAAAAGGATTTGGCCACGGCATGATCACGGCCTTTATTCGCATCGAGGGCCGCCCCATGGGGGTCATCGCCAACAACCCCATGCATCTGGGCGGCGCGATCGACAGCGACGCGGCGGACAAGGCGGCGCGGTTCATGCAGCTTTGCGATGCGCACGACGTGCCGTTACTGTCCCTGAACGACAATCCCGGCAACATGGTTGGGCCGGAGGCGGAGAAGACGGCCTTGGTGCGCCATTGCTGCCGCGCTTATCTCGTCGGCGCCAACCTGACGATTCCCACCTTCTTCGTCATGACGCGCAAATCCTATGGGCTTGGCAAGCTCGCCATGACAGGCGGCGGGATGCGGGTTGGCATGTTCGCGGTCGCCTGGCCCACAGGCGAGTTTGGCGGCATGGGGCTGGAAGGCCAGGTCAAACTCGGCCGCCGCCGCGAACTGGCAGCGATCGAGGACCCGGCGGAACGGGTCACGGCGTATGAGCGGATGGTCGCCGAACTGTACGAACATGGCAAAGCGCTGAACGCGGGCAGCCTGTTCGATGTGGACGAGGTGATCGATCCGGCGGAAACGCGGCGCTGGCTGGTGGCGGGCCTGCGGTCGTTGCCGCCGATGGCGGTCCGCGAAGGGAAGCGGCGGCCCTGCGTGGACGGGTGGTGACGATGCCTGGGCGGGTGTAGGGCGACGACAGGCCGCCGGTGAGGTCACCCGCTCCGCGCCATGAAATCCCGTCCGACGATCCGGAACCCGATCACCGCGACGCCCAGGATGACCATCAGCAAAAGGCAACTGGCGGCGGCGACCATTTCCAGATTGCCTTGTTCGCTGAAGTCCAGCAGCATTAGCGACATGACCCGGGTCTGCGGTCCGGTCAGGAACACCGCCGTCGATAATTCCTGCACGGCCGGCACGAACACCATGATCCAGGCGCCGACCAGCGGCCGTTTCATCAAGGGGCCGACGACACGCCGCAGCACCACCATCCGCCCGCCGCCAAGGATGCGGACGGCGTCTTCCATTTCCGGGTGAATGTTGCGGATGGCGGCGGCGCAACTGGTATAGGCCAGTGGCAGGAAACGCGTGATGAATGCCAGGATCAGGATCGTCGCCGAGCCGTACAGCGCCAGGGGCGGCGGCGCATAGGTTGCGTAGAATCCGATCGCCAGCACGATTCCCGGGATCACCAGCGGCACCAGCGCCAGCACGGCGAGCAGATTGCCGAACACAGACAGCCGCCGCGCCACGATATAGGAAACGGTCAGGCCCAGAACGACGGCGCCGCAGGCGGCGATCGCGCCATAACGGAAACTCCGGGTCATCGCGTCGCGGGCGAGATCGATTTCGAACAGGATCAACCAAAAATTGTGCAATGTGAGATTGCCAAACGACGGGCCCGCACCCCAGGCGCGGCTGAGCGCGGTCTGAAACAGGATCCACCAGGGCAGAAAGACCGATATGGCGCAGACGGCCAGGCAATAGGCCAGAAGTGGCCAGCGCCAGGCGCCAAGGCCGATCGGGCGCCGTTCGCCGCCTTTGCCGGTGACGGACACGTAGCCTTTGCGTGCGAGCATGTACCGTTGCAACACAAACAGGAGCACGGTGATTCCGACCAGTGGCACGGCATAGGCGGCGGCGACCTGGATGCGCAGCGGGTATTCGAAAAACTGCGCGAGCTGGGTCGTGACGACCGGAAACCGCGCGGCGGGCGACAGCAGTGCGGGCACGCCGAACAGCGCGATGGCCTGTAGGAAGATCACGATCAGACCGCCCAGAAAGGCTGGCAGGATCAGCGGAAAGGTGATTCGGCGCGCGGTTTGAAAGACATTGGCGCCCAGAATATTGGCGGCTTCCTCGGCTTCCGATGACACCATGTCCAGCGCGCTGGTCAGGAAGCTGAACAGGAAAAAGAACAAATTCGCCGACATCGCCAAAACGATGCCGCCATAGCTGAAGACGTTGACCAGGCTGTGCTCGGACCCGCTGACCGCGAACCAGATTCGATTGATCCAGCCGGCCTTGGGACCGGCCAGCAGAATCCAGGCGATGGCCCCCAGATACGGCGGTGTCACGAAGGCGCCGATTACAGCCAGGCGGACAAATCCGCGTCCGGGCATGTCGGTGCGGCTGCAAGCCCAGGCAAGGGGGGCGGCGAAGATGGTGGACAGAACAACGACGCCGGCGCCCATCGCCAGGGTGTTCAAAAGCGCCGATATATGTCTGGGCGTGCCGTACGCCGTCACGTAATTTGCCAGTGTCGGCGCGCCGGTTTTCGCGGTTTCGAAACTGACGGCGAGCAGCCGCAGCAATGGCGCTGCCACGATGAAGATCAGAATTGCCGCCGCGGCCAGAAACACCAGACCGGCGCCGTCGATACGGCGGAGCGCGCGCATCGTCAGAATCCGAACAGGTTCCGGAACGGTTCGACCAGTGCGCCCATTGTCTTCGATTCCTCGAACGTCGCGGCGATGGTTTTAATTTGGCTTAACGCGGGCTCTCCGGGCCGGGCCGGCACATCCGGGCGGATCGAGTCGCCCTGGTCTTCGACGATCACCCGGCCGCATTCGGCGCTCAGCAGGTATTCCATCAACAGCCGCGCGGCCGCTGGGTGTTTGCTGTTTTTGGCGATGCCGGTGGGGGAGACGAGCAACAGCGCGCCGTCCTCGGGGTAGATCACGCCCACCGGATTGCCGCGCGCGACGCCCATACGCGCGGTCGGCACCGGCGTGCAGCCAACCGCGCGTTCCCCGGCGGTGACGAGCGTGGTGGTGTCGTTGATGTTACGCGTGACCTGGGTGTCGTTCTTCGCCAGATTTTCGAAATATTTCCAGCCGTACATCCGGTTCATCGTCGCGACCCAGGAGGTGGACATCGACGAAAATCCCGGGTGTCCCATGGCGGCTTTGCCTTTCCATTTGGGGTCCGCCAGTTCCAGCCATGTCTTCGGCTTATCCTCCGGCTTCACGAGTTTGGTGTTGTAAACGAGGATCGCGAGGTTGACGTTGGTGGTGTGATAGTATCCGTCGGGATCGATGTTCTGAAAGGACGGCAGGACCTCGGCCATCCGGTGCGGTTTGTATTGTGCGAAATGGCCGGCTTCCTTGAGTTCTGCCTGCTGTCCGCCGCTGTCCGACAGCCCGATCACGTCGCCTTGCAGGGCGTTCATCGAAAGTTCCTGCATCACACGCTGATAAAGCACCTGACCGGAGGCGCGGAGCAGGTTGACCTTGATCCCGGGATAGGCGGTCTGGAAGGCGGTCACGACACGCTGCGCGGTTTCGCCCAGGATCTGGGCCGTGTACCAGGTGACCTCGCCTTCTTTTTTGGCGCTTGCGTAAAGCTCTGCCTCGAAGCCGGTCATCGCCGCCTTTGCTGGGCGTGCGAATCCCGCCCCGGCGGCGAGGCCGCCCAGAAGCGTGGTCCGGCGGGACCAGGATGTCGGGGTAAAATGGGTCATGGCGTCCGTCCCTGGCTTGTTTGTCGTTGGACGCGAAAGTCTAGGGCGGGACGGCAGGGAAGGGTAGGGCGCCCGGTGTTGTGCCAGGAGGTGGCGCGTGCGCGGAAAAATGGCTGGCCTTCCTGGACACATATCGAACCGCCTGTCTCATGCCAACCGTCGAACTTCAGATGTCATTCGAAGCCTGTCGTGCAATGAGACTGGCGGCTTAGGAACCTGTTTAGGTGACGCTTGACGCGAATCGGCGGATGCCTGTACATCGACACCTAAACAAGAAACGGGAGAATCAGCATGGCGCGTGAGGAAGAAAGGTTTGGTGCGTTTGTCCGACGAGAACGCGAGGCACGGGAGATTGGTTTGCGGGAGATGGCGAAGATGATCGGGGTCAGCCCGACCTACTTGTCGAAGGTCGAACGTGACGAGTTCGCTCCACCGGCCGAGGACAAGGTGAAGGCGATCGCCCAGGTCATCGAGTGCGACGCCGATGATCTGCTAGCGCGGGCGGGTCGGGTGTCCACCGACATCTCGGACATCATCAAGCGCCATCCGGTCCAACTGGCGGCGCTCCTGCGGACCACCAAAGGCCTGACGACGGACGACATCGCGCGGTTGGCGCAGCAGGCGCTGAGGGCGAGGGACGAGTGACGGCATAGGACCAAGACTTCGACAATGCAGATGAGGATGACAGCATGATGCCCAGGCTAGTTCCGTATCTTTCTGAGTATGAAATCGAACGCGATGCCGCGACTCTGTTGGACGAGTATTCGCAAAAGCGAGGCGTTGCCATCACCCCACCGATCCCCATCGACGATATCGTCGAGAAGTACCTCAAGCTGGGTATCGAATTCGACGATATGCACCGCTTGCTCAACCATCCGCGGTCCGGCTTCGAGCCTGACATCCTCGGCGCGATCTACTTCGACGAACGTCGGATCGTGATCGACGAAAGCCTCGATCCAGACGAGAACCCATGGAAAGAAACCCGCTATCGCTACACGTTGGCGCATGAGGGGGGCGGGCATTGGCGGTTGCACCGCCATCTGTTCATCCAGGATTTGTTCCAAGCGGTCCTGTTCGGCGGCACGCCTCCTCC
>JAYWAX010000566.1:0-3405 GCA_043782125.1 Acetobacteraceae bacterium
GGCTTTGCCCTCTACGACATGAGCACCTGGACCCCGGCGGTGGACGCGCGCCACATGGCGATCGTCATGATGATCCAGGGCGTGTCGGTCGGGCTGGTGTTCAACCCCATGACCGTGATGGCTTACACGACGCTGCCCGCGCATCTCCGCGGCGAGGCGACGGCGGTCCAATCGCTGGCTCGCAATATCGGCGCGACAATCGGGATATCGGTCACGACCTTCACGCTGACGCGGGGATTCCAGATCAATCACGAGGCGATTTCGATCGGGATCACGCCGTTCAACCGGTTGTTGCAGGGGCACGATCACATGAGCCAACTGCTGGCGCCCGCGACCCGGGCCGGGGCGGCGATGCTGGATCAGATGATCGTCTACCAGGCGCAGATCATCGCGTATAATAACGATTTCCGCCTGATGATGTTCGTCGTGCTGCCGCCCCTGCTGCTGCTGTTCCTGATGCGGCCGCATGCCCGCCCCGAGCGGAAACTGGCCTGACGCGCCGGTTCGCGGCCGGGGGGTTGCGCCGGGGGTTTGCGCCGGGGGTTTGCGCCGGGGGTTTGCGCCGGGTCCGGGCGCGCGGCACTGTCGGCGCATGCGCCTTCCCGATCTTCAGGCCACCGAGGCTTTCGCCGCCCATGCCGCCGCCGCCGTGCGGCCCGGCGATGCCATCCTGCTCAGCGGCCCGTTGGGCGCGGGCAAATCCGCCTTCGCCCGCGCCTTTCTGCGCGCGCTGACTGGCGATCCGGCGCTGGATGTGCCAAGTCCGAGTTTCACCCTGGTCCAGACCTACGACACCCCGAAAGGTCCCGTGCATCACTTCGATCTTTGGCGGCTCGACGGACCCGGCGCATTGGCCGAGTTGGGGTGGGAGGACGCGCTGGAGGACATCGTTGTCGTCGAATGGCCGGATCGTCTGGGTCCCCAGATGCCCGTTGAGGCGCTGCATTTGACGTTCTCCATGTGCGACGGAGAGGCACGCGACCTGTGGATCGAAGGCTGGCCGGACCGGCTGGGCGACCGGTGAAGCACGGTCTGGGCCTGATGCGCGGAGGGGGGAAAGCCTTGGGGTTCCGCTCGCTTTAACCGGGCTCATGGGTAACGCCTGGGACCGGGCACAAGGGGCAACAGTTTCCGGATTTGTTCTGAACCGTCGGGTTAAGCGGCTTGGCGGGCGTGTCGCCGCGCCCATCGCCTCACGGCAGTGTTTCTCTGTTCGGTGACTGCGCTGTTTCCCCGTCCCGGCCTGGGCGGCGTCAGGCCTGGAACAGGCCGGCCGCCTTCACCCGCCGTGACGTACACCGGCAATTCCAAATTCAATTCTCGACCGCTGTCCGCCGATTTTTCGATGATCCGGCCCCTGGTCCGCAGCCGATCGATCGGCCCGTGCCTTGCGACAATGTCGTCGGCCTGGCTGCGGCCGGGCGAGCCCGATGGAAGGCTTGTCCTCGCGTATGCGGGGATCGAGAACGAGGCGTTCAACACGCTGGAAACCAAAGGTTACAATCTGGACCGCAATTTCGGGCACGGCCAACAGCATCTTTCCTCCGTGCCGGCGGCCTTGAACCTACTGGCGTTCGCCGGTCACACGGTTTGCGATCTGGCCGATAAAGCATGGCGGGCGGCGCGGCGGGGACTGTTGGCACGTCAGGGATTCTTTCAGAACCTGCTGACGCTGCTGACGCTGCTGACGCTGCTGACGCTGCTGACGCTGCTGACGCTGCTGACGCTGCTGACGCTGCTGACGCTGCTGACGCTGACGGCGTATCGTCTGTTTCCGTCATGGGACGATTTATACCAAGGGCCCAAACGATTGACCCGTCGCGAAGTCCTCTCCCCGTCATGGCACGCCCCCGAGCGGGCCATCGGCAGCGGTACCCCATTGCGAGATTGGCCAAGATAAACCGCAGAAAGCGCCTCTCGTTCGATCGATGTGCCGGGCACGATGGCCCGGTCGAGCCGTGCCAGGACGCGGGGGAGAGGCCGTCCCGAGAGTCAATCGTTCGGAGGTTTAGTGTTACTCCAGACCATGGTATTCGCAAGGTCTCCGCTGCGGGTCCCGTAAGGAAAACGATCGCAGGATGGGAGGGACGCGTGTCGGGGTAAATTTGGAACTGCTGCCTTCGAACCCGCCAGGGGCACGGTCCCTGGACCGCGATCGGTTGGGGGATATGAGAAAAGGGCCATCCGAGGTGCTTCAACCGCCGCCGTAGGCCCTCTTCTCATATCCCCCAATAAATGGGTTCCAACGCCCTGCCTTGGCAGGGTCATGGGCGCGCACCAAGGCTCCCTTCTCTCGCCCGATTGCCCAGGCGGCCACGGGCTTGTTACCCGTCTTCGGCGCCAGGCTCGGTCCGGCCGCGCAGGCGGCGGCCCAGGGACAGTTCCGTGACGATGCCGTGCAGGGTCCGCAGCTCCTGCTCGGTCGCTTCGCCGCGGACGAAGAAGTGGCGGATGTTGCGCACCATGCCCGGCCGTTTCGGCATGTTGCGCAGGAAACCGCTGGCGTCGAGTTCGCCAATCAGGTGAGCGAGAAAGTTCTCCAGGCGGCCTTTGGGCGCGACCTGGCTTTCGTTTGTCATCAGCTCGCGTGGCGGGGTTTCGTCCGCCGCCATCCACCACTCGTATGCCATGATCATGACGGCCTGCGCCAGGTTCAGCGACATGAAACCGGGGTTCAGCGGGTAGCGGATCAGGGCGTCGGCCTGTGCCATGTCGTCGTTGTCGAGGCCGGCGCGTTCGGGCCCGAACAGCAGGCCGATGCGCAGGCCGCGATTGGCGATGGCGCGCAGTTCGGCGGCGGCGCCGCGGGCGGTCAGCACAGGTTTGACGATGTGGCGCGGGCGCGGGCAGGTGGCGAAGACATGGTGCAGATCGGCGGTGGCATCCGCCACGGTTTCATGCACCGTCGCGGCGTCCAGAATGCGATCGGCGCCGGACGCGTTGCGCCAGGCGCGTTCCTGCGGCCAGCCGTCGCGCGGGGCGACCAGGCGCAGGTCGAACAGCCCGCCATTGCCCATGGCGCGGGCGCAGGCGCCGATATTGTCGGCCAGTTGCGGCCGCACCAGGATGACCACCGGCGTGTTCCCCGACGGCCGCAAATCGGCGCCGCCGTCGCGTCCCGTCATGTCTGGGCGCTCGTCACTGTTGGCCGCGCAGTGCCTTGGCCACGGCCTCGAACTGGTCCTTGTAAGCCGCCGGGTTCGCCTTCGATTGCGCCAGAAGTTGTTGAACCATCTGGGTTTGCGCAGGATTGAGGTTTTGCGCGCCGGCCGGTGGGGCGTTTCCACCGGGTACCGGCAGGAAACGCATCAACTCCGGCGGGATGATCGAATCGCCGCCCTTCGGCGCCTGGTTGCCGGCAGCCACGTTGGCGCCTGGCGGGACATACGTGCCGGTCGCGGACGT
>JAYWAX010000567.1:0-9418 GCA_043782125.1 Acetobacteraceae bacterium
TCATCCTCGGCGAAGGCCGAGGACCCACGCCTTCCGCCAACAAATACAAAGGCGTGGGTGGTCCGCCTACGCGGACCATGACACGAATGGTTGGCAACCACGGATCATTATTTCCGGCCGCGGGTGCAAGGCCCCTGCGTGAAAGCACAACTTTGGTTCGCACCCCGATCGCCCAGGTTTCTGGACCCGGGGCATTGCTGCTAACAAGGTTTGGCGTCTCGCGTCCGGCGCGCGCCGCAACCAGTGCTCCTTTGAGGGTTCAGTCCATGCCACTTCCCAATTTCGCACATCTTCAGGCCGATCCAGCCCTGTTATTGCCCTGGCTCGAGGGCAACCTGCTGCGCGCCGTTGCCCCCTTCCCCAACGTACTTTACCCGCCGGGAACCTTCGCGGCGACGATCGTCCAGGCCACCCTTTATCCGGGCGGCGCCGGTGGCAACGCCGTGGCAGTCAATTCCAACGGCGCGCCCATGGGGGTCTTCGACCTCGGCACGCAGGGCGTTGCGGGGGCCGCGGACACGATACCGTCCTACCTCTGCAATTATACCGCCGGCGGCGTTAACGAAGTTATCCTGGGCAATCTTGGAGATTTTTGCTTTACGATCAATCTGAACGGATGCACGTTTGGCATCGGACTCGCGCAGCCGAACCATACGCGGCGGGTGTCGCATGCGAACAGCGGCGGCAATACCTTGCTGCAGCGGGTGCAAACACAGGTGATCCACCATGTGGGGGTCGATATGGCCGGGGTCTCGCTATTGGAACCCGCAGAATACCGCAGGATGGCGCCGACGATGCAGGCGACGGTGTTCGGGATCAGGACCGGTCTGGTCTGGCGCTTCTACTTTCAATCCTATTCATCGCATGGCCACGGCAATTACCGGGTTTACGGCGTGTACCCGATCGCCGCGCCATAATCCGCACAGGGGCGAGGACGGTGCCCGTCCTCGCCTCCCCCTGATTTTCCGGCCGGTCAGACCGGCGGCACTCCGATGTCCAGCACCATGCCGTCGTAACCCGGCTCGATTCCCGGCGGCAGATTGGCGACAAGCCAGGCCCAGTCCATGTCGGCGCCCATATGTGTGAGCACGGTCCGGCGCGGCTTGATCCGGGCAGCCCAGTCGAACACTTTTGGCAGATTCGCGTGCGTCCAATGATGGTCGTGGCGCAGGAAGCAGCCGACAACCCAGGTGTCCACGCCGTCCAGGATCGTCAGCGCGGTTTCATCCAGCGCGGTGACATCGGTGGAATACCCGAACCCGCCACAGCGCAGGCCAAGGCTCTCGATGCGCCCGTGTTCCTGGGTGAAGACCTGGATGTCGAGACCCAGGATGCGGGCGATTTCACCGGGGATGACGGGTCTTCCCGACAGGACGGGACGGTAAAAGCCACGGCCCTCCCAGGGTTCGAACACATAACCGAAGCGGCGGACGATTTCGTCCAGCGTCTGTTGGGTCGCGAACGCCTCCAGCGGCTTGCGCGCCACGCGGTTCAGGGCGCGGACCTCGTCGATGCCCGCGATGTGGTCGGCATGGGCGTGGGTAAACAGAATCGCGTCCGCGCCGGGCAGGCGGTTGTCCAGAAACTGCGTTCGCAAATCCGGCGAGCAATCGATTAAAAGCCTTTGTTCTTGTTGGTTTTCAATGACGATACTCGACCGCGTCCGGCGGTTCTTCCGCTCCTGGGCATCGCACGCGCCCCAGTCGCCCGCTCCGTTCGGACCGCCGATCGCCGGGACGCCGGCGGAGCCTCCGGTGCCAAGCAGCGTTACCCGCATGCTGTCTTCGGAAACAACCGCCGGAAGTTGGCAGTGGTGAGGTCCGCGATCGCGGCCGGAGTCAGGCCGTGGATTTCCCCCAACACCTTCGCGGTATGAACGACATGGCCGGGCTCGTTGCGCCTGCCGCGAAACGGCACCGGCGCGAGATACGGCGAATCCGTTTCGACCAGCAGCCGATCCAGCGGAATGTCGCGCGCGATCTCCCTGAGTTCGTTGGATCTTGGGAAAGTAAGAATCCCGGAAAAGCTGAGGAACCCGCCGAGTAACAGGGCCGCCTCCGCGAGGCCGCGCCCGGAGCTGAAGCAGTGCAACAGGAAGGGAAACTCCCCTCCCCGGTCTGTTTCCTCGCGCAGGATCGTTGCGATATCGTCATCGGCGTCGCGGGCGTGGATGGCCAGCGGCACGCCAGCCAACTGGGCGCCGCGGATGTGGCTACGAAAATTGTCAACCTGAACGTCGCGCGGGGATTTGTCGTAGAAGTAATCGAGGCCGGACTCGCCGATGCCGATAACGCGCCGATGCAGCGTCATGGTTCGAAGCTCTTCCGGCGTGGGGATCGTGGCTTCGGCGGCGTGATGCGGATGGACGCCGATGGTACACCACAGATCGGGCCAAGCCTCCGTCAGCGGCACGATCTTCGCCGACTGGGCCATGGTGGTGCCAATCGTGACCAACTCACCGACGCCGGCAGCGCGAGCGCGGGCCAGCACCTCCGGCAATTCCAGCGGCGTGAAGTAATCGAGATGGCAGTGCGAATCGATCAGCATCAGGCGGCAGGCTCGACGTAACGCGGGAAGACGCCGCGCGGCGCGGGCAGATGGATGCCGTCCGCGAGAGGCGCTTCCAGCGCCGCAATGTCGCGAGCATGTTCGGGAACCCCCAGTTGTTCCAGCATGTTGGACATCGATGTTGGCATGAAGGGTTGCAGCAACGTCGCGATCGCGCGGATCGTGTCCACAAGAACCCGCAGAACCTCGCCCATGCGGCGCTTGTCGGTTTTGTTGAGAGCCCAGGGCGCCTGGCGGTCGATGTATCCGTTGGCGGCGCGGATGACGCGCCAGATTTCGTCCAGCGCTTCGTTGAAGGTTTGCCGTTCCATGCAGGCACGTACCGCGGCCGGTAACGCGTTGGCGGCATTCAGAAGTGCCAGGTCTTCCTCGGTATCCACCCCCCTGCCCGGCAGCACGCCGCCAAGGTTACGGGCGATCAACGACAGCGATCGTTGCGCCAAATTGCCCAGATCGTTGGCGAGTTCGACGTTGATCCTGGTGGCGAGGCCTTTGTAACTGATCGACCCGTCGGCGCCGAACGACTTCTCCCGCAAGACATAATACCGGACCTGATCCAGCCCATAGGTTGCCACGAGGTCTCGGGGATCGATCACATTGCCCAGAGATTTCGACATTTTCTCGCCTTCGACGAGCCACCATCCGTTGGCGGTGACTCGCTTCGGCGGCTTCAGTCCGGCGGACATCAGGAAGGCGGGCCAGTACACCGCGTGAAAGCGGGTGATTTCCTTGCCGACGAAATGGACATCGGCGGGCCAGAAGCGCCAGCGCGCGGCGTCCTCGTCCGGGAAACCGGCGGCGGTGATGTAATTGGTCAGCGCGTCGAGCCAGACATACATCACATGTCCCGGCGCATCCGGCACCGGAACGCCCCAACTGAATGTCGTCCGGCTGACCGGGAAATCGCGCAGCCCGCCTTTGACGAAGCTGATCACTTCGTTGCGGCTGGAAACCGGAGCGATAAAGTCCGGATGTTCCTCGTAAAACTTCAACAGGCGATCTTGCCATGCGGACAGGCGGAAGAAATAGTTCGGTTCCCGCACCCATTCCACCGGCGCGCCGGTCGCGGCGGAAATTTTGGTGCCGTCGGGACGTGCGGTCAGTTCGCCTTCGTCGTAAAACGCCTCGTCGCGAACCGCGTACCAGCCTTCGTAATGATCCAGATAGATGTCGCCCGACGCCACGATCCGGCGCCATAATTCGGCGCAGGATCGGGTGTGCCGGTCCTCGGTCGTGCGGATCCAGTCGTCGTTCGACGCGCCAACCGCGTGGGTCATGCTGAGGAAATCGGCGGACACCTGGTCGGCGAAGGCCTGGGGAGTCACGCCCGCCGCGGCGGCGGCCTGTTCCACTTTCTGCCCATGTTCGTCCGTACCGGTAAGAAAGAAGACGTCAAATCCGTCCAGCCGCTTGAACCGCGCCATGACATCGGCCGCGATGGTGGTATAGGCGTGGCCGATATGCGGCGCACCGTTCACGTAATAGATGGGCGTCGTGATGTAGTACGGTGATTTCATGTCATTCTTCCGGTAAGCATCCCCACGCAGGAAACCAGCGCCTGACGTTTGTCCAGCGCGAACCGCTCGGTTTCGTCCTGAAGCTTAACAAGCCCCTGCCACAGCTCCGCCCATGCTTCAAGCGGACGGAGTGCGGCCAGCCGCTGCTGCTCCGGGTCCGCGCGCCCGCGTACCGTGTCGCGCACCATCGCCGAGATGCCGGCGATGAGATGATCGGTGAACAGGCGGAACCCGTTCTCGTTGCGGCCAAGGGCGTCGGCGACGTCGTGACCTCGGCTGGGGGGCAAGTCGGGCAGCGATGCCAGCAGGTTGTCGACCAGTGCGGCGACCGCGATCCCGTCGTCTTCGGCCGTCGCGAGGGCGCGCCCGATGGAGCCCTCCGCCAGCGTGACCAGGCGGTCGCGATCGTCCTGGCTCAGGTCCGGGCGATAGACGGTCAGCAGCCGCGCCATGACCGCATCGGGCAAGGCGTTCAGGCGAAGATCCCGGCAGCGAGACCGGATTGTCGGCAGTAGCCGTCCGGGGGCGGAACAAACCAGGATCAGAACGGCGCGGGGGGGCGGTTCCTCCAGGATTTTTAACAGCGCGTTGCCCGACGCGGCGTTCAGGTCCTCGGCGCCATCGACAATCGCGACGCGCCAGCCGCCTTCGGCCGGGGTCAGCGCCATGAAGGCGTTAATGCGGCGGACGTCGTCCACGGCGATGTCGCGCTTCATACGTTTGGTTTTTTCATCGATCGCCCGTTCCACCGTCATGGTATCGGCGTGGCCGCCCGCCATGACCCGGCGGAACACCGGATGCGACGCGTCCAGCGCCAGCGAGTCGCTGGCCTGGTCTCCCGGTTTGTCCTTTGGTAGGTCCCCGGCCAGTAACCGGCGCGCGAAGCGGTAGGCCAAAGTCGCCTTGCCAATCCCCTCCGGCCCCGAAATCAGCCAGGCGTGATGCATCCGCCCCAGACGAATGGATTCGAGCAGGGTCCTCTCGGCCACCTCATGGCCCAGAAGCAACGGATTGGCGCGCGGTTCGGGTGCAGGCATGGCGGACATCATACCCTTGGACGGCGGGATTGCCACTCGGGGGAGAGGCCGGGGCTTTGCGCCCGCCGGCCATCGGGGCACTGTGTCCCGCGCGTCCAGACCCGGGGACACGAGCGGACATGGGGAGAATTATCATGAAGACTCGGCTTGGCGCCTGCATCGCGGCGTGTTGTCTGTTCGTGGCGGGGGTGGCGCATGCTCAGGAAGCGCCTGCCTTTGGGATCGCGACGGACAAGGCGGCCTTGCGGGTCTTGATCGACGCCGCGAAGGCCGAGGGCGCGATTGCCTATTGGGACGCGGTGGTCACGCCTGAAACCAACGACGAACTTTCCGCTGCGTTTCGGACATATTATGGATTGCCGACGAATTTCCAGGTCAAATACACCCTGGCCGCGACCTTGAACGTGGTCACGCGGGTGGAGCAGGAGGTGAATTCCGGCAATGTCACGATCGACATTGCGTCGCTGGCCTCGCCGCCCTGGATCAACAGTCTGATCGCCAAAAACCATATCCTGAAATACGACAGTCCCGAGCACGTTCATTACAAACGGGCGATTGACGCGGGTCTGGGCCGGGCGGGCTATTTCGCGCCCGTTGGCGCCTATTCCTTTGTGCCGGGCTGGAACGGCGACACCATGGACTTCAAGGGCACGTCCTGGCGCGACGTATTGGGCGCGGTGCCTCCGGGCCGCATCAGCACCAACGACGCCCCCAATTCGGCGACGGGCTTGCTCAGCTATATGGGCTTGCGCCAGCATCTGGGAGTCGATTTCTTCCGCGAACTGGCGAAGATGAAGCCGCGTTTCATCGTCCGCTCCGAACAGACGGCGGAGGCGCTGGTCATTGGGCAGGATTTGATGGCGTTCGGCGGCTCGGCGGGCCGGTTCATGCAGTCCAACGAAAAAGGTGCGAACCTGAAATTCCTGCTGCCGAAGGAAGGCATCGTCATCCTGCCGGATGGGGTTTTCATCACCGCGAAGGCGCCGCATCCCAACGCGGCCAAACTCTGGCTGGACTTCGTGCTGTCGGAAGCGGGACAGACGATTCTGTCGCGGCGGGAAGCCTTGATGTCCATGCGCTCCGGCTTCAAAAGTCCGCTGCCCGCCTATGCGCCGGCGATCGACGACCTGACGGTGATGGCGATCGATTGGAATAAAATCACCGCCGAGGACATTCAGAAGGGGAAAGCCGAATGGCAGGGGATTTTTACGCCCTGAGCGAATGCGGACGCGGCGTCTTCTGGGCTTTGGCGGTGCGACTGCGGCGGGGATGACTTGCCGATCGCGGGGGCGCCCGGAAGGTTGACGCCGGAATGACGGACCACACGCGCATTCGCCGGTTCGGATTGTACTTGACCCAAACCAGCGCGACGTTATGATCGCCACGTACAATAATTTTTCACGAAGTGCAATGTCACAGTCCGGCAATCGAATACATTTGTTATTATGTTGCGACCCAGGCTATGCGCAGCATCTCTGTGTGACGTTGATATCGATTCTGATCAACAATCCAGACCTGGACTTCAATATCGTCGTCGTCAGCCGCGAGGATTTCGGCGCGGCGGGCGATCGCCTGACCGCATCGCTGAAATCTTTCAAAAATTTTACAATCCGCATGACGGTGTTCCAGCCGCCCGCCGACCTTAATCTACCGGTGCGCGCGCATTACTCGATCGATAATTACACCCGTCTGTGGGTCGCGGATTTCTTCCCGGACGACGTCGAACGCGTGCTCTATCTCGATTGCGATCTGATCGTACTGGGTGGCATCGGCCCGCTGTATCGCGGCGAACTCCACGGCAATCTTCTCGGCGCCGTCTCTATCCCGGGCTCCACGCGATGCGCGTTGCTGCAAATCCCCGAATCCTCGGGCTATTTCAATTCCGGAGTCATGGTCGTGGATCTGCGCCAATGGCGCGAAACCGGTGCCGCCAAAGCGCTGATCGCGTATGTTGTCGCCAACCCGGACAAGCTGATCGACGCCGATCAGGACGCGCTCAACGCCTGCTTCTTCGCGCGCCGGGAACCGCTGTCCTATGTCTGGAACGTCATCACGCCGTTCTATTTCGAATACCACCCGCTTGGCATCGACGCCGGCGCCGTCGAACGCATCCGCCGCGACGCCCGCGTGATCCACTTCAACGGCGCCTCGAAACCATGGAGCTACATGAGCCGTCATCCTCACCGGGGCGACTATTTGAAATACCTCGCGCTCAGCGAATGGCGCGATTACGTGCCGCCGGACCGGACGCTGCCCAATATTCTGAAGAAATGCATCGTTGGCCTGCTGCCCGGGGACATGAAACGTGTCTTCGGCCGTTGACCTTGGCGCGAACGGCCTTGCCGGTGCCCGGATCGCCGGCCCAGTATTGCGAGGGAGCCGCGCGCGTGTCCGCCGGACCGCCTGACTCCGCGCGCGCCCGCGAAAGCGGCGCCATGACGGAATTCGACGTGGTCGAATTCCCGGCGGATACGCGTCCCACGCTGTTGGTGACGATTGATTCCGAGGAAGAATTCGACTGGAAGAAACCCTTCCATGGCGAGCCCCACACGCTCGATTCCATGCAACGCATCGGTCCGCTGCAACGCCTGTTCAAGGAACGGGGGATGCGCCCGACCTATGTCGTCGGGTATCCGATCGTCGCCGATGGCAAGGCGTGGGAGCCTTTGGCGCGGTTCCACGCCGATGGCGATTGCCAGATCGGCGCGCATTTGCACCCCTGGATCACACCGCCCTTCCTGGAATCCTCCACCGTCGCGCATTCCTTCCAGGGGAATCTGCACGCCGACGTGGAACTGGCGAAAATGCAGGTTCTCACCGACCGGATCGAGCGCCGTTTCGGCATTCGTCCTCGCATCTTCAAAGCTGGCCGTTACGGCTTCGGCCAGGCGACGGCGGCGGCGCTGGAACAACTCGGTTTCGAAATCGACATGAGCTTCCTGCCGCATTGGCGCTACGACGAACTCGGCGGACCCAGTTTCGTCTCGGCCCCGATCGACCCGTTCTGGCTGCGGCCCGAGGGCAGGCTGCTGGAAATCCCGCTGACGGCCGGCTTTACCGGTCTCGCGAGCGGCGTCGGCTCTTGGCTCTACCGCAAAATCGACCGGCCCGTGCTGCGCGCGGCGCGGGTGCCGGGCGCGCTTGCCCGTGGCCGCATTCTCAACCGCGTGCGCCTGACGCCCGAGGGCATCTTGCTGGAGGAAGCCAAACAACTGACCCGGGAATTGCTGGCGCGCGGGCATCGCGTGTTTCAGGTCAGCTTCCACAGCACGTCGTTGGTGCCCGGCGCCAATCCCTATGTTCGGGCGCAACGCGATTTGCGGCCGTTTTTGGACTGGCTGGCCGATTTCATGGATTTCTTCACCGGCGAAATCAAAGGCCTCCTTGGCGCGCCGCACGACGTACTGCGCGCCGCGCGCGACAACCCGGCATTCGCGCGGACGCGGCGAACTCCCGCTATCGGCACCTGAGGCATCGCCATGACCGTATTGCCTTTGGTCAGCGTGATCGTACCTTGTTACAACGCGGAAACCACGTTGCCGGTCACACTTGCCTCGGTGCGCGCGCAAACCTGGCCGGCGATCGAGATCGTCGCCGTGGACGACGGTTCCCGCGATGGCACGCTGTCGCTGCTGCGCGCGCATGAAGCCGAGGATTTCCGTGTTCTGGCGCAACCCAACGCGGGCGCCGCGGCGGCGCGTAACGCCGCGATCGCCGTCGCCAAGGGCGAGGTCTTCGCCTTCCTCGATGCCGACGATTCCTGGCACCCGGAGAAAATCGCCCGCCAGATGGACATCTTCGCCGCCAACCCCGCCATTGCGATGGTGGGCTGCCGCGCCGAGGTCGTGCGTCTGGACGGCACCAGGGAGCCAGTGAACCCGACGCGGGAACCCCCCGTGGGGCCGATGGCCTGGCGCACATTGTTACATCACAGTTTCCTTGTTCCCAGTGTCGTCGCCGTGCGTGCCGAAATCGCGCGCGAGATCGGCGGCTTCACCGCCCGTTACCGCGCGGGCGAGGACGACCAGGATTTCTGCATCCGCATGGCGTTGCAAGGCGAATCCGGCTTCATCGATGCCGCGCTGGTCACCATGCACCAGCAGCCGGGCAGCCTGAGCATCGTTCACCTGGCGCGGGAACACGAAACGGTTCTGCCGATGATCCTTGCCCATTGCGCCGCTCTCGCGGATCGGCTGAGCCCAGGGGAGATGAGGGAGATTTTGGGGGCGAGGTATGGACAGATCGGGCGCAATGCGTATCTCGGTGCGCCCGCGGTTGGGGCGCGGTTGTTGTGCC